>DATJYT010000321.1:0-7659 GCA_035499475.1 Xanthobacteraceae bacterium
CTCGCCTTGCAACCGCCATCACCTTGTTTTGGCCGAGCGGGTGCGTGAGGGCATTCGACAATCCGGCGGCATCGCGATTGAATTTCCGGTGCATCCGATTCAGGAGACCGGCAAACGGCCCACGGCGGCGCTCGACCGCAATCTCGCTTATCTCGGTCTCGTCGAGGTGCTCTATGGTTATCCGCTCGACGGCGTGGTGCTGATGACCGGCTGCGACAAGACTACGCCCGCTTGCCTGATGGCGGCGGCCACCGTCAACACGCCCGCTATCGTGCTCTCCGGCGGCCCCATGCTCAACAACTACTACGACGGCAAGCGCATGGGTTCCGGTACATTGATCTGGCAGGCGCGGCAGGACCAGGCGGCCGGCAAGATCGACTACAAGGAATTCATCGACATCGTCGCGACGTCCGCGCCGTCGATCGGTCACTGCAACACGATGGGCACGGCGTCGACTATGAATGCGATGGCCGAAGCGCTCGGCATGTCGCTGCCCGGCTGCGCCGCGATTCCGGCGCCGTATCGCGAGCGTGGACAAATCGCCTATGCGACCGGCCTGCGCGCAGTCGAGATCGTGCGCGAGGACCTTAAGCCGTCCGATATCCTGACGCGCGCTGCCTTCGAGAACGCCATCGTGGCTTGCTCTGCGATCGGCGGCTCGACCAATGCGCCCATCCATCTCAATGCCATTGCCCGGCATATCGGCGTAAAGCTCACGATCGAGGATTGGGAGAAGATCGGCCATGCCGTGCCGCTTCTCGTCAACATGCAGCCCGCGGGCGAATATCTGGGCGAAGATTATTTTCGCGCCGGCGGCCTGCCTGCAGTGATGCACGAATTGCTGGCGGCGGCCCGCATCCACGGCGATGCGCTGACGATCAACGGCAAGACGGTCGCCGAGAACGTCGCGCGGGCGAAAGCCAGCAACCCCGAGGTCATCCGGCCCTGTGATAGGCCGCTGAAGACAGAAGCCGGGTTTCGCGTTCTGCATGGCAATCTTTTCAATTCCGCGATCATGAAAACCAGCGTGATTTCGGGGGAATTTCGCAAACGCTATCTTTCCGACCCCAAGGATCCCGATGCCTTTGAGGGTCGCGCGGTGGTGTTTGATGGTCCGGAGGATTATCACCGGCGCATCGATGATCCGACGCTCGGCATCGACGAGCATACGATCCTTTTCATGCGCGGCGCCGGGCCGATCGGCTATCCCGGCTCGGCAGAGGTCGTGAACATGCAGCCGCCGGCGGCGCTGATCAAAAAGGGCGTGACGTCGCTGCCCTGCGTCGGCGACGGACGGCAATCGGGGACTTCGGCATCACCGTCGATCCTCAATGCCTCGCCGGAGGCGGCGGCGGGCGGCGGACTCGCGCTGCTCAAGACCGGCGACCGGGTGCGCATCGACCTGCGGAATGGCACGGCCGATATCCTGATTTCGGTCGAAGAACTTTCGGCGCGCCGCGCATCGCTCGCCAAAGACGGCGGCTATCGCTATCCGCAAAGCCAAACGCCGTGGCAGGAGATCCAGCGCTCCATGGTCGACCAGCTCGGCGAGGGAATGGTGCTGGAACCGGCCGTGAAGTATCAGCGCGTGGCCCAGACCTCGGCGCCTCGCGATAATCACTAACACCAAGAGAACTTCTCATGACCCGTCCATCCGTTGCCGACAAGCGAAGGGCGTTCCGCAAGTTGCATGAGGCCGGCTGCTTCGTCATACCGAATCCCTGGAATGTCGGCACCGCGCGTTATCTGCAGGGGCTTGGCTTCAAGGCATTGGCGACGACGAGTTCCGGCCACGCTCATTCGGAGGGTTTCGCCGATGGCGCACAGAGCTGCGACGACGTGCTCGCTCATTTCCGTGAGATCGCAGAGGCGACCGACGTGCCGCTGAATGCCGATTTCGAGGATGGCTTCGCCGAAGGCCTCGATGGTTTGGCCGCGAATGTCTCACGTTGCGTCGCGACGGGCGTCGCCGGACTTTCGATAGAGGATTCGCCCAACGACGCGACCACGCCGCTTTACGATCTCGATGTCGCTGTTGCTCGGGTCAAGACGGCGCGCGCCGCGATCGATCGGGCCGGCGGCGAGGTCGTGTTCACCGCCCGCGCCGAGAATTTTATTCGTGGTGTGCCCGATATCGACGATGCGATCCGTCGCCTTAGAGCCTATGCGGCGGCCGGCGCCGATTGCCTCTATGCGCCCGGAATCAGGACGCGCGAGCAGATCGAGGCGGTGGTGAAGGCAGTGGCGCCAAAGCCGGTGAATTTTCTCAACGGCGGAGCCTATGGCTTCACGGTCGGCGATATCGCGGCGATGGGGGTGCGCCGCATCAGCGTTGGCGGCTCGCTCGCCCGGGTGGCCATGCATGCCTTCATCCGCACCGCGACCCAAATCGCCAAGGAGGGCAAGTTCGATGGGTTCGCCGATCTCATTTCCAATCCGGAGCTGAACAAGTTCTTCAGCGAGGATCGTAAGAAGCTTTCATCGTGACCGGCTCGCAAGCGCACCCTCAAACCGGCCAGCCTGTTGGTCTACCGGTCGACAGGACGACGCCGGCGCCGCGTCCGGGCCCGGTAACGCTAAAGGGCAGCTATGGCCGCCTCGAAAAGCTGCGGCCCGATCATGCCGCAGGCCTGTGGGAAGTTTTTGTCGGCCAGGATCGGGTCTGGACCTACATTGCGGCCGACGGGCCGTTCGCGGATTTTGCGCAGTTTTTGCCGTTTATTGCAAAACGCGCGGAGTCGGAAGATCCCTATGCCTACGCAATTGTCGGTCCCGCCGATCGGGTCCTGGGTTATGTGACGCTGCTGCGTATGGTGCCGGAACATCGGGTGATCGAAGTCGGCCACGTACTCTATTCTCCGGGCCTGCAACGCACGCCGCTCGGCACCGAAACCCAATACCTGTTGGCGCGTTACGTCTTCGAGACGCTCGGTTATCGCCGCTATGAGTGGAAATGCGATGCCCTCAACGCTGCGTCGCGCCGAGCGGCCTTGCGTTATGGGTTCACCTACGAAGGCACGTTCCGCCAATACATGATCGCCAAGGGCCGCAACCGCGACAACGCTTGGTTCTCCATGCTCGATAGCGAATGGCCGGCGCGCAAGAAAAGCTTCGAGCGCTGGCTACAGCCGGAAAATTTCGACGCCGAAGGCCGGCAAAGAGTCAGTCTCGCGGCATTGAACGGACAGGACGCCATGCAACGATGAGCGACAGAGTGAAAGGCAAGGTCGCGCTGGTGACCGCTGCCGGGCAGGGCATCGGCCGGGCCATTGCGGAAAAGCTCGCCGGCGAAGGCGCCAAAGTGATCGCCACCGATCTCGACGCCGCGAAGCTGCAAGGATTGCACGCCCGGCAGCATAAGCTCGACGTGCGCTCGCAGCCGGACATCGATGCTTTCAGCCGCGACATCGGCGCCGAATTCGGCGCGCTCGATATTCTGGTCAATTGCGCCGGCTATGTGCACCAGGGCACCGTGCTCGATTGCTCGGAGAAGGATTGGGATTTTTCCTTCGACCTTAACGTCAAGTCGATGCACCGGATGATCAAGACGTTCCTGCCGGCGATGCTGGAGAAAAAATCGGGCGCGATCGTCAACATCTCCTCGGCGGTGTCGTCGATCCGCGGCGTGCCCAATCGCTATGCCTATGGCGCCACCAAGGCCGCGGTGATCGGCCTCACCAAGGCGGTCGCGGCCGACTTCATCAAGCAGGGCATCCGCTGCAACGCCATCTGCCCCGGCACCATCGAGTCGCCCTCACTCGGCGAGCGCATCGTGGCGGTCTCGAAAGAGACCGGCCGCGCGATCGAGGCCGTGCAGCAGGACTTTGTCGCGCGGCAGCCGATGGGCCGCTTGGGATCGGCCGAAGAGGTCGCCTGGCTCGCCCTCTTCCTTGCGAGCGACGAGGCGAGCTACATTACCGGTCAAGCCCATCTGGTCGACGGCGGAATGGCGCTGTAGGCGCAGGCATCAATCTCGGCACACCCCAACGATGCACGTTCTCATTACCGGCGCTGCCGGAATGATCGGCCGCAAGCTTACGGCGCGTCTCGTCGCCGACGGTGCGTTGCGCGGGCGGCCGATCGAGAAACTCACCCTCATCGACGTCAGCGCGCCGCAAAAGCCGGAACGGTTTTCCGGCGAAGTGGAAACTTTAGCCGCCGATATGACCGATCCGACCACCTCACGGAATGCTGTAGCGGGCCGGCCCGATATCATCTTTCATCTCGCGGCGATCGTATCCGGCGAAGCGGAGCTTGATTTCGAGAAGGGGATGCGGGTGAACCTCGATGGCTCGCGCGCGCTCCTCGAGGCGATCCGTGCGGTGGGCGACGGCTATCGGCCGCGGCTGGTGTTCACTTCGTCGATTGCGGTGTTCGGCGCCCCGTTTCCGGAAACCATCGCCGACGACTTTCATCTCACGCCGCTCACGTCCTACGGGACGCAAAAGGCGATCGTCGAGCTTCTGCTCGCCGATTACAGCCGGCGCGGTTTTGTCGATGGCGTCGGCATCAGGCTTCCGAGCATCGTGGTGCGGCCGGGCCGGCCCAACAAGGCCGCCTCGGGATTTTTCTCTTCGATCATCCGCGAGCCGCTGGCCGGCGAGGAGGCCGTGCTGCCGGTTGCGGACAGCGTGTTGCATTGGCATGCGAGTCCGCGCGCCGCCGTGGGATTTCTCATCCGTGCCGCCGTGTTGGACAGCGGACGGCTGGGCCCGCGCGTCAATCTGACGATGCCCGGCGTATGCTGCACGGTTGCCCAGCAGATCGCCGCATTGCGCCGCATTGCCGGCGATAAGGTCGCGTCGCGCATCCGCCGGGAGCACGATCCGCTTGTCGCGAAGATCGTCGCCGGCTGGCCGAGCCGGTTCGATCCGCGCCGCGCCCTCGAACTCGGCTTCAGGGGCGAGCCGTCCTTCGAGGCGATCATTCGCGTCCACATCGAGGACGAGTTGCAGGGCAGGATCGCGGCCTGACCCGTTGCCGGTTTACCATGTTTGCGCGCTCTTTTCAGACGCGACGATTAGCGTCTATGTCTGCGTGCCATGCGTTTCGACTTGCCTCTGATTCCGGCGCTGCTCGCGCGCCGCTACAAGCGTTTTCTCGCAGACGTCGTACTGGAGTCCGGTGACATGACGACGGTGCACGTCGCCAATCCGGGCGCCATGACCGGGCTCGACCGGCCGTTCTCACGCGTCTGGCTCTCGGACTCGCAAAATCCGTTGCGGAAGCTGCTCTACACCTGGGAACTCGTCGAGACCGATCTCGGCAATGGCAACGAACTTGTCGGCGTCAATACCGTGTTGCCCAATATGCTCGTCGCGGACGCTCTCGAAACCGGTCTCATTCCGCAATTGCACGGCTATTCGTCGATCCGGCGCGAGGTGAAATATGGCGCGAAATCCCGCGTCGATTATTTGCTCGAAGAGCCGGCGCGGGCACCTTGCTACCTGGAAATCAAGAACGTCCATCTGATGCGCAAACGGGGCCTCGCCGAATTTCCGGACTGCGTGACCGATCGCGGCGCCCGGCATCTCGACGAGCTTTCGAGCGTGGTGACTGCCGGCGCCCGTGCCGTGCAGCTCTATGTCATTCAGATTCCATCGGCCGAGCGATTCACCGTAGCGGCCGACATCGACCCAAACTACGCGGCGGCCTTTCGCCGGGCGCAAGCCAAGGGCGTCGAAATGCTCGCCTGGCGCTGTGCGGTGAGCCTCGAGGGTATCGAAATTGCGGCGCCGGTTCCTATCGTCGACCCGTAGCCGGCGGCGCCCGGTCAATACGGCAGATTGCTTGCGTTGCGCGCCGCGATGCTTACATTGACGCCATCCGGCACCCAAGACTCCACGTCATTCCATCGCATATTCACCATGACCTATGTCGATGCGGCCTGCGCGCCGCTCCGCAAAACCGGACAGATCAAGATCCATGGCCCCGAGGCCTTCGCCGGTATGCGCCGCGCCGGCCGGCTCGCCGCCGAATGTCTCGACATGCTGGTGGGAGAGATCAAATCGGGGGTGTCCACCGAACGGATCGACCGACTGGTCTACGAGTTCGGGATGGATCGTGGCGCGATGCCGGCGACGTTGATGTATCGCGGTTACCGCAAGGCGACGTGCACCTCCGTCAATCATGTGGTCTGTCACGGCATTCCCAGCGAAAAGCCGCTGCGCGACGGCGACATCGTCAATGTCGACGTGACCTTAATCTTGGATAACTGGCACGGTGATTCCAGCCGCATGTACACCGTTGGCGAAATTCCCCGCCGCGCCGAGCGGCTGATCGAAGTCACCTACGAGGGCATGATGCGCGGCATCGCGGCAATCAAGCCCGGCGGCACCACGGGCGACATCGGCTACGCGATCCAATCCTACGTGGAAGCCCAGCACATGAGCGTGGTTCGCGATTTCTGCGGCCACGGCGTCGGCCAGCTCTTCCACGACGAACCGAACATCGTTCACGTCGGCCGGCGAGGCGAGGGCATCGTGCTCAAGCCCGGCATGTTCTTCACCGTCGAGCCCATGATCAATCTCGGCCGACCGCACGTGAAGGTGCTCTCCGACGGCTGGACTGCCGTCACCCGCGACCGGTCGCTGTCGGCGCAATTTGAGCACAGCGTGGGCGTTACCGAGACAGGCGTCGAGGTTTTCACCCTCTCGCCCAAAGGGCTCGATCGGCCGCCTTACGCCGCCGCCTGACGATCAGGCGTTCCCGAAGACGGTTGCAAAAGCCGCTAATCCGGTCATCTTTGGCGTGCGGGCCGCGGCGTCTGCACGCACGCGGCGGGGTGTGAATCGCGTTCAAACTTCCATGCCGAGGAAGAAGCCCGAAAACGAGCGCGGCCTTGAAGAGGCCTCGCCGCATTATCACGGCCACCGCGAACGCCTGCGGGATCGCTTTCGCGAAGCCGGCGCCGATGCGCTTTCCGATTACGAACTGCTGGAGCTGCTGCTGTTTCGCGCCCTGCCGCGGCGCGACGTCAAGCCGCTGGCCAAATCGCTGCTGGAGAAGTTCGGCTCTTTCGCCGAAGTCATAGCCGCGCCGGAAGCTCGCCTGGCCGAGGTGAAGGGGCTGGGCGATGCCGCGATCGTCGAGCTCAAGATCGTGCAGGCGGCGTCGAGCCGCATGCTGCGGGGCGAGGTAAAAAGGCGGCGGGTGTTGTCGTCGTGGGCATCCGTACTCGATTATTGCCGTACCGCGCAGGCCTTCGCCGACAAGGAGCAGTTCCGCGTCTTGTTTCTCGACAAGCGCAATCAGCTCATCGCCGACGAGGTACAACAGACCGGGACGGTCGATCATACGCCGGTGTATCCCCGCGAGGTGGTCAAGCGCGCGCTCGAACTGTCGGCGACCGCGATCATCCTCGTGCACAATCATCCATCCGGCGATCCGACGCCGTCCCGCGCCGACATTCAAATGACGCAGCAGATCATGACTGTCGCAAGCCCGCTCGGCATTGCCCTGCACGACCACATCATCGTCGGCAAGGAGGGACATGCCAGTCTAAAGGGATTGAAGCTGATTTAGGCGCCGGTTGATGGATACGCGTCATGCTGGTCCGCGCCGATCGCGGTATTTTCGTCTGCTGCCTCGTCGGCTTTGCAATGACGCGATAAAAGACTGGTCTCGTCTAGCCAACCAGGAAAATTGCGCGTGTCGTTC
>DATJYT010000322.1:0-8652 GCA_035499475.1 Xanthobacteraceae bacterium
GAACCGCTCTTGGCCGGCAGATCGCGCACGTGACCGAACGAGGCCAAAACTTCATAGCCCCGGCCCAGATACTTATTGATCGTCTTCGCCTTGGCGGGCGATTCTACAAGCACAAGATTCATGGAAACCTTTGATTCAAAGCCAGTTTCTGGCCATCAGGGCGTAGCCCGCGGCCATCGGGCCGCCGGGAACATGGGTAATGCAAACCTGCCTGTCAAATCGTTAGCGGCAGAAACCGGTTCATCGACGGCGTCAAAATGCGGCAAACCCTTGCTCCGGCGGCCCTTCCCCCTTCTAATCGTAAAAGTTGTATAGTTGATAATAATATCGCTAAAGTATATGGTGGTGTTGTTGTAAAGGAGAACGCCCCCCGAAGGGGGCGTGGCCTGGCCTTCGGGGCAGGGGGCTTCGGTCGAGGAGCCTGGGGCATGTCAGACACGGACGACGGCGAGGATTCACGCGACGGAGAAACTCCCGGAGCGGCGGCCCATTATATAGGGTCGCTTGCCGAAGAGCTCTCGCACATCGCCCGTCGCAACGGACTTGAGTCGCTGAGCTACATTCTCGACATGGCCAGGCTCGAGGCCGATCAAATTTCCAAAAGCTCCAAGGACGCGCGCTCCCCCCGCTCGTGAACCATGCGGCCGGCTGGGTCACGGTGCGTAAACACCAAGGCGCTCGAGAAACGCGCGGCTCGGATAGCCGTCGGCGGTCATGCCGAATTTGCTCTGCATGTCGCGAATATTGTCGCGCAGATCGAAATCGATATGGCCGTCGAAATCCTTCACCGCGTAACCGAGCGCGGCGAGCTTCTGCTGTAGCGCGATCCGCTCGGTGCGCGAGGGTTGGAAATCGTTGATGGGCCAGGCGCTGCGGAACGAGCCTGAACCGCGTAAACGGTCGGCAAGGTCGGCGACCGCAAGTGCGTAGGCATCGGAGTTGTTGTAGGCCTTGAGCGCCACGAAATTGCGGGTCACCAGGAATGCGGGTCCGGGAGCGCCGCTCGGAAAGAACAGAAACGCGTCGCCGTTTTCGGGAAAGCGGCCGCCGTCGGCGCGGGCCAATCCCCGTTCGGTCCAGGCGCGGAATGGGCCCCGGCTCGCGCGGTAATCGAAATTCCGCGGCACGATGACCTCGAAGCCCCACGGCAGGCCGCTCTGCCAGCCCGACTTCTGCAAATAGTTCGCCATCGACGCCAGCACGTCGGGCACGCTGGTCCAGATATCCGCCCGGCCATCACCGTCGAAATCGACGGCATATTTGAGAAAGCTCGACGGCATGAATTGCGTCTGTCCCATGGCGCCGGCGAAGGAGCCGAGGAATTGCCGCCGTGGGATGTTGCCGGACTGGAGAATTTTAAGCCCGCTCAGCAATTCGTCATGGAAGTAGGGCTGCTGAAAGCGCGCCTGCGCCAGCGTCGCCAGCGAACGGAACACGTCCCAACGGTCCGGTGCATCGCCGAACGACGACTCGATGCCCCAGATGCTGACCAGGATCGACGGATCGACGCCGAAGCGGCCTTGCACTGCGCGTAGCGTGTCGGTCCATTGCGCGGACTTGCGCTGGCCGATGGCGATGCGTGAAGGCGAGGCCATGCTTGCCAGATAGGCGCCGAGCGGCTTGCCGTATTCCGGTTGGTGCTGCATGGCTCCGATCACGCGGAGATCCGGGGTCACGCCGGCGAAAGCGGCGTCGAACGTCGCCCGGCTGATGCCTTGCGCGTCGGCTTCCGCCCGCAGGCCAGCGAGGAACGTGTCGAACGGTTCCGCCATGGCGCAATCCGCACCAAGCGCCAATAGCGCCAAAGCCAAGATGGCCCGCCGCAGCGTGACCTCGATCGCGTCGCGCACCGTTTTCATGCGGACAAGCTTACACCAGCGAAACCAGTCCGCCGCCGTGCCGCTCCAGACGCCCGGCAATTTCGAGTTCCAGCAGCACCGTGCGGACCACGCGCGGCGAGGTCTTGGAGAGCCGGATCAGATCGTCGATCGATACCGGGACCGGGCTGAGCAAGCCGACGATCCGGGCGCGCTCGTCGGAGGCCGGCTCGGCGTCTCGAATGGGATCGTCTTTAGGTTCCGGTTCGCGGGCCGGAAGCTCAAGTCCCATGATCGGCTGGAGGACGGCCACGATATCGGCGGCTTCGGTCACCGGCGTCGCGCCTTGCTTGAGAAGGCTGTTGGTTCCTTCCGCACGGGGGTCGAGCGGGGAACCCGGGACTGCAAACACTTCGCGGCCTTGCTCGAGCGCAAGGCGAGCGGTGATCAGCGAACCGGAACGCTTCGCCGCCTCGACGATGACAACGCCAAGCGACAGCCCGGAAATGAGGCGATTGCGGCGTGGAAAATCGCGCGCCCGGGGCTCCCATCCGAGCGGCATCTCGGTGAGGGCCACGCCCGCCGGAAGAATGGCGCGCAGGAGTTCCTCATGCTCGCGGGGATAGACGCGATCCTGGCCTCCTGCGAGCGCGGCTATGGTGCCGGTTTCGAGGCTGGCGCGATGCGCCGCAGCGTCGATCCCGCGCGCGAGCCCCGATACGGTTACAAACCCGGCCTCGCTCAGCCCATGGGCGAGTTGCTGGGTGATCTTGATGCCCGCAGCCGACGCATTGCGCGAGCCAACGATGGCCACGGCCGGCATTGCCAGCGCCGGCAAATGGCCGCGCAGCGCAATGAGGGGCGGTGCGTCGTCGATCACTTGCAGCCGGTTCGGATATTCGGGCTCGCCGATGGCCGCGAAAGTGACGCCGAGCTTGCGCGCCGCGGCGATCTCCCGCTCGGCGTCCTCGCGCGAATAGATTTTTGGCGTTGTCCCGCCGCCGCCGCGGCGCGCCAATCCGGGCAGTGCCTCAAGTGCCGCGCGCGCGCCGCCGTAATGATTGATAAGGGCGCGAAACGTGCGCGGTCCGACATTTTGGCTGCGGAACAGACGCAGCCAGTCGATCCTCTGCTCGTCGTTGAGACGAACGCCGTGCGTCTGTTCCTTCACGCCGCCCCCGCAGCACAATTTCCGGGCTGTGTCGTGATAGGATGATAGCGTATAATTTCCCGCGTCGGGGGTGCGGAACCGGGGGTTCTCCGCGAGCAACGCGGCGCTGGGCGCTGCCGTGGCGAATTCGGAGAGTTCCGTCGCATCGGCTGAGGATTTGGAGGGTGCTCTGGCCAAGCGCGCTTTCAGGGTCGTCCTGATCAAGCCGTCGCATTACGATGACGACGGCTATGTCATCCAATGGCTGCGGTCGACGCTGCCGTCGAACAGCCTCGCCAGCGTCTACGGACTGATCGAGGAATGTGCGCGCGACCAGGTGCTCGGTCCCGACGTCGATATCGAGATTGAGGCCTGCGACGAGTGTAACACCGTCGTCAATGTCGCCTCGATCGCGAAGCGCATCCGCAAGGCCGGCGGCGGCATGGTGGGCCTGATCGGCGTTCAGTCGAACCAATATCCGCGAGCACTCGACCTCGGGCGCCAGTTCCGCAACCGCGGTCTTGCGGTCGTCATCGGCGGCTTTCACGTCAGCGGCTGCATTTCGATGCTGCCGAGTTTACCGGCCGATCTTCAGGAAGCGCTCGATCTCGGCATCCATCTTTACGCCGGCGAGGCCGAGGGCCGCATGGCCGAACTGCTGCGCGACGTCGCGGCCGGAAACGGCAAGCCGATCTACAGGTACCTCAACGACTTGCCCGAAATGGGCGCCGCGGTGTTCCCGATCCTGCCGCGCAAGGTCGTGACCCGCGTCGCCAATCATTATTCGAGCTTCGATGCCGGCCGCGGCTGTCCGTTCCAGTGCAGTTTCTGCACCATCATCAACGTGCAAGGCCGCAAGTCGCGTTATCGCACCGCCGACGACGTCGAGGCCATCGTGCGCGCCAATGCCGCGAACGGCATCACGCGGTTTTTCGTCACCGATGACAACTTTGCCCGCAACCGCAATTGGGAGCCGATCCTCGACCGCCTGATCGCGCTGCGTGAGGACGAGGAAATCAACATCCGCCTGATGCTTCAGGTTGACACGCTGTGTCACCGCATCCCGAATTTCATCGAGAAGGCCGCGCGCGCCGGCTGCTCCACCGCCTTCATCGGCCTGGAGAACATCAATCCCGAATCCCTGATGGGCACCAAGAAGCGCCAGAACAAGATTTGGGAATACCGCGAGATGCTGCTGGCGTGGCGGCGCAACAAGGTCATGACCTATGCCGGCTACATTCTCGGCTTCCCGACTGATACGCCGGAGTCGATCGCGCGCGACATCGACATCATCAAGAAGGAACTGCCGATCGATATTCTCGAGTTCTTCTTTCTGACGCCGCTGCCCGGTTCGGAAGACCACAAGAATCTGTTCACGCGCGGGGTGCCGATGGATCCCGACATGAACAAATATGATCTCGAACATGCCTGCACCGCGCATCCGCGCATGTCGAAGCAGGACTGGGAAAAGGTCTATAGCGACGCCTGGGCGCGCTACTACACCGACGCGCACGTCGAGACGATCTTACGCCGCGCGGTGGCGACCGATATGCGGCGGACCAGAATCCGGGAAATGCTCACGGTCTTTTCCGGCGCGGTCCGCATTGAGGGCGTTCACCCGCTCCAGTTCGGCTACGTCCGCCGCAAGGTCCGCACTCAGCGCCGCCACGGCCTGCCGCTCGTCCATCCGCTTATTTTCTATCCGCAGCGCACGATCGAAGTCGTCAAGACGCTGAGCCAATGGCTGGCGCTGGCGTGGCGCTACAACCGCATCCTCAAGAAGGTCGCCACCGATCCGGCCACCGCGAACTACACCGATGACGCGCTGCGGCCGCATACCGAAGCTGCGGATGCCGATCATCTGGTCGAAGTCTTTGCCGACAAGATCCCGCAGACGCACGGCGCTCCCGTGCGCGCCGCCGCAGCCGTCGCCTGAACGCGGCATTCTCAGACTTTCGAGCTGCGGCCGATCCGGCTTTCCGCGCCGCCGACGAGCCGCGCGATGTTGGCGCGGTGCATGATCCAAAGCAGGACGCTGAGGAGCACGAAGAGACGCGCTTCTGCTACGTCGCCGCGCCACCACAGCACGGCAGGTGTGGCGGCGCTGGCGATCAGCGCCGCCAGCGACGAGTAACGCGTCAGCGCCGCGACTGCGAGCCAGATCAAACAGAACGCCAACAGCGCCGGCCACGCCTGAAAGCCGAGCAAGAGGCCGATATAGGTTGCCACGCCCTTGCCGCCCTTGAGGCCGAGCCAGACCGGGAACAGGTGGCCGAGAAAAGCGCCCATCGCTGCGCATAGGGCTGCTTCGCGGCCGAGGATATGATCGGCGGCCAGGACGGCGATCGTGCCCTTGAGCATGTCGCCGACAAGCGTCGCGGCTGCGAGCCCCTTGCGGCCGGTGCGCAATACATTGGTGGCGCCGATATTGCCGGAGCCGATGTTGCGCAGATCGGGCGCACCGGCGGCGCGCGTCAGCAAAATGCCGAACGGAATCGAGCCGCACAGATAGCCAAACAGAAACGCCGCCGCCGCATAGGGCAGGGCGAGCGACCATTCGATTGGGTGCATCATGGCGGCTCAACAATGCCTAGAGGCGCGGCGATGCGCCAGAGACTGGCGCGCAGGGGCCCGCGGCATCCGTAGGGGCGCCTTTCAAACCCCTACGGCGGGTTGGCGTGTGCGACGGCGGCCGATTATCCGGCGCGGACCTTTTTGCTCTCGCGCGGCTGAAAGCCGGCCGCCGCGGCTTCGGCGTCGGTGCGGTAGATGACGTGATGCTTGAGCTTTTCTTCGCTGGCGTGGGCGATCGACGCCAAACCCGGCGTGAAAGTGCGCCGCGTCGTGTCGGCAACGACGAAGTGCACAGCGGCCTTTTCATCAACGTCCTTCTCGCAATAGGCGCAGCGCAGCGTACAGCGTTGCGCTCTTTCCTCTTCGACGACGTAGAATTTGTTGGCGGCATACTGCCTTTCCGACGGATCGCCGGTGATGCAATTCGGATTGTCGCATTGCAGCCCTGTTCCGATCGGTTGCACGTAAACCGGATGGCTGGGCTCGGCGAAACCGCCGTCGAATTGGTGCAGCGACTTGCTCTTGTGCAAGCGCAGCAGCAGCGAGATCAGCGCCATGCGGATCGGGACCCCATAGGCGGCCGGCTGGAAATAGACCGCGCGACGGTCGCTGTCGAACGAAGCGTCGAGCTCGTTGACGCGCGGCAGTGGGTGCATGACGCTGGCGTCGGCGAATTTCGCCTCGCCTAAGAACTTGGCGTCGATCTTCGGGTACGGCCGTTCCTTCTCGGCCCAGCGCTCCTTCTGGAAGCGGGTGACATAGACCGCGTCGATCTTCTTCTGCACCAAGAGCCCGTAGTCGATGTCGGGATCGGGTATCAGCGACAACTGATGCGGCTGGTCGGCCGTGACATAGAGCGCATCGATCGAGCCGCTGTGCGGCTGTCCGGTGTCCTTCGACACCATGCGGCAGTGGAATTCCTCACGCAGGCGGCGATCGACATGGGCCGGCAGTTCCATGCCCGGCGCCGGCAGCGGGTCGATGGTCGCGCCGAACCGCGCCAGCGCATAGACGAACGAGTGGATAGTGCGGCTGCCTTTGAGATCGCCGGAAATTGCGACCTTCATGTTCTTGAGGCTTTTCTTCTTCGAGCGCAGCGTGAAAAGGTCGCACAGCGTCTGTGTGGGGTGCTCGTGGCTGCCGTCGCCGCCGTTGATCACCGGGATCTGCGAATATTCGGCGGCAAGCCGCGCCGCGCCGTCGCGCGGATGGCGGATGACGACGATGTCGGCGTAATTGCTGATGACGCGGATGGTGTCGGCGAGGCTTTCGCCCTTGGCGGCGGAACTCACCGCCGGATCGGCGCTGGTGATGTTGGCGCCGCCGAGCCGCAGCATGGCGCTTTCAAACGAAAGGCGGGTGCGCGTTGAGGGTTCGTAGAACAGGCTCGCCAGGATCGATTTCGACGCCAGATTGGTGCTGCGGCCGATCCGGTAGGTGATATTCTTGTCGGCGAGTTCCTTCAAAAAGCCCTGCGCGACCTCGAAGATCGTTTCGATCTCCCTATTGCTGAGGTCGTTGATCGAAATGATGTGACGCGTGAGCGGCCGGGCCTTCGTCATTAAAGCGCTGCTATAGGCCCAATCGGAGCGCGCCTGCAAGCCCGCTGCGTCGCGGCGGAGGGCCCATACACCGAAAACGTCGCAGGCGGCCATGATACGATCGGCCCTGCAACGGACGAGTCGCCATGGCCACGCTCTCGCGGTTCGACACCCACGAGGTTTTCAATCAGTCACCGCCTTACGAAAACATTGATCTATTCGCGAGCGATGGGCCGTTGCGCGAAGCGGTCGCGGCGAACGGGGCCGCCGCCGAGGCGGATGCCCTGTCCGATTTCGGCCGCCAATGGGGAACGGCGGATATGTTGGCACTGGGTCGGCGCGCCAATGAGAACCCGCCGAAGCTCTCGACCTTCGACGCCAAGGGCTTTCGCCGCGATACCGTCGAGTTCCATCCGGCCTATCACGCCTTCATGGCGCAAAGCGTCGCCGCCGGGCTGCACGCTTCGACTTGGACCGATACCGGCAAGCGCGCGCCGGCGCCGGCGGAGGTCGCGCGCGCGGCGCGTTTCTACATGGCGGCGCAGATCGAGACCGGCCATCTCTGCCCGATCACGATGACGCGCGCCGCGCTGGCGCCGCTCGCCGCTGCGCCCGCGCTCGCCGCGCGGATTGTGCCGAAGGTCGTATCGCGCAGCTACGATGCCGCGTTCCGGCCGTGGAGTGAAAAGTCGGGCATGACGCTCGGCATGGGCATGACCGAGAAGCAGGGCGGCACCGACGTGCGCGCCAACACCACCACCGCGACGCCGGTCGGCGACGCTTATTCGCTGATCGGCCACAAATGGTTCATGTCGGCGCCGATGAGCGATGCGTTCCTGGTGCTGGCGCAGGCGCCGGGCGGGCTGACGTGCTTCCTGGTCCCGCGCTTTCGCCCCGACGGCTCCGTCAATGCGCTGCGCTTCCAGCGCCTCAAGGACAAGCTCGGCAATCGTTCCAATGCTTCAAGCGAGGTCGAATTTACGGAAGCCTTCGCTTGGCGCGTCGGTGACGAGGGCGCGGGCATCCGCACGATTTTGCAGATGGTGCAGTTGACCCGCATCGACTGTGCGGTCGCTTCGGCGGGCCTCATGCGCATGGCTCTGGCGCAGGCCGTGCACCATTGCCGCCACCGCAATGTTTTTCAGAAGCGCCTTTATGACCAGCCGATGATGCGCGGGGTGCTGGCCGACATGGCGCTCGATGTGGAAGCCTCGGTAGCCCTCGTGATGCGGCTTGCGCGCGCCCTCGATCGCGCCGCCGCCGATCCGGGTGAGGCGGCCTACGCGCGCGTCATGACGCCGGCGGCCAAATTCTTTATCTGCAAGCTCGCGCCGGCTTTTGCCTATGAGGCGATGGAGTGCCTCGGCGGCAACGGTTATGTAGAGGAAAGCATGTTGCCGCGGCTTTATCGCGAGGCGCCCGTCAACGCCATCTGGGAAGGTTCCGGCAACGTCATGTGTCTCGACGTGCTGCGCGCACTCAAGGGCGATGAAGAAGTCGCCGTCATTGCCGCGCTGTCGCAAGAGACGGGCGTCGACCCGAAAAGCTTTGCCGTGGCCGGCGAAGCCGA
>DATJYT010000323.1:0-9985 GCA_035499475.1 Xanthobacteraceae bacterium
TCGAGGTCGCGGCGCTGAGCGGCGCGCCGGCCGCCGTGCCGGGGCCGAGCGCAAGCGACGTGGCGGCGGCCTCGAACATGAGCGACGACCAGCGCTCGCAGATGATCCGCGGCATGGTCGCCAAGCTCGCCGATCGGCTGCACAGTGACGGCAACGATGTCGAAGGCTGGCTCAGGCTGGTACGCTCCTACGTGGTGCTCGGCGACCGCGACAAGGCGAAGGAGGCTGCCGCCGACGCCAAACGGGCGCTGGCGAGCCATCCCGACGAGATCAAGCGTATCGACGACCTCACCAAGGATCTCGGGCTCGAGGGCTGATGGATAAGAGCATGCCGCGGAGCTATCGGTCATGACGCGCAAGCAGCGACGCCTGGTTCTGATCGGCGCCGGCGTCGGCGTGCTCGCGGTCGCGGTCGCGCTGATGCTCAACGCCTTCCGCGATTCCATCGTGTTCTTCAATTCGCCGAGCGACGTTGCGGAAAAGCACGTCTCGCCGGGCACCCGGATAAGGCTCGGCGGGCTGGTCAAGACCGGCAGCCTGGTGCGCGGCAATGATCTGCGCGTGCGCTTCGAGGTGACCGACGGCAACCACGAGATGCCGGTGACCTATCAGGGCGTGCTGCCCGATCTGTTCCGCGAAGGCCAGGGCGTCGTCGCCGAAGGCGTGATCGACGGCGCCGGCGTGTTCGACGCCGATACAATTCTTGCTAAGCATGACGAAACCTACATGCCGAAAGAAGTCGCCGATGCCTTGAAGAAGTCGGGGCATTGGAAGGATGATTACGCCCAGCGGGCGGCAATGCCGATCGGCGGAGGCAGCAAGTGATCCCGGAACTCGGCCATTACGCGTTGATGCTGGCGTTGGGGCTCGCCTTGATTCAGGGCGTCATGCCCATTGTCGGCACCCGCACCAACGATCCGGCGCTCATGAGCATTGCCGTGCCCGCCGCGCAGGCGCAGTTCGTGTTCGTGGCGCTCGCCTTCGCGTCGCTCGCCGCGTCCTACGTGATGTCGGATTTCTCGGTGCTCAACGTCTTCGAGAACTCGCATTCGCAGATGCCGCTGATCTACCGGCTCACCAGCGTCTGGGGCAATCACGAAGGCTCGATGATGCTGTGGGTGCTGATCCTCGCCTTGTTCGGCGCCCTGGTCGCGACCTTCGGCACCAATCTGCCGGCGACCTTGAAGGCGAACGCGCTCGCCGTGCAGGCGTGGATCGCCGCCGCCTTTCATCTGTTCATTCTAACGACGTCGAATCCGTTCATCCGCATTCCGGATGCGCCGTTCGAAGGCCACGACCTCAATCCGATCCTGCAGGATCCCGGCCTCGCCATTCATCCGCCGCTCCTTTATCTGGGCTATGTCGGATTCTCGATCTCTTTCTCGTTCGCGATCGCCGCGCTGATCGAGGGCCGCATCGATGCGGCCTGGGCGCGCTGGGTGCGGCCCTGGATTCTCGGCGCCTGGATGTGTCTCACCGTCGGCATCGCCATGGGTTCGTACTGGGCCTATTACGAGCTCGGCTGGGGCGGCTTCTGGTTCTGGGATCCGGTCGAGAATGCGTCCTTGATGCCATGGCTCGCCGGCACGGCGCTGCTTCATTCCGCGGTGGTGATGGAGAAGCGCGCGGCGCTGAAGGTGTGGACCATCCTGCTCGCGATCCTCGCCTTCTCGCTGTCGCTGATCGGCACCTTCCTGGTGCGCTCCGGCGTGCTGACGTCGGTTCACGCCTTCGCCACCGATCCGACGCGCGGCATTTTCATCCTCGGCATCCTGGTCGTCTTCATCGGCGGCGCGCTGTCGCTCTATGCGTGGCGCGCGCCGCTCCTCAAGCAGGGCGGCCTGTTCGCGCCGATCTCGCGCGAGGGCGCGCTGGTCTTTAACAATCTGTTCCTGACCTCGGCCTGCGCCACCGTCTTCGTCGGCACGCTTTATCCGCTGGCGCTCGAGGCCTTGACCGGCGACAAGATCTCCGTCGGTCCGCCGTTCTTCAATGCGACCTTCGGCCCGCTGTTCATCCCGTTGATGCTGGTGATGCCGTTCGGCCCGCTGATGGGATGGAAGCGCGGCGATATTCTCAGCGCCGCGCAGCGCCTGTTCGCCGCGGCTGTTTTGTCCGCAATCGCAATTGCGGCGGCATTTGCGCTCGATCACGGCGGCCCGGTATTGGCGCCGTTCGGCGTCGGCATCGCCGTCTTCGTGATGGCGGGAGCGGTGACCGACATCATCGAGCGCACGATGATCATGCGCATTCCGTTGTGGGCCGCGTTGCGGCGCGCGGTCGGTCTGCCGCGTTCGGCCTGGGGCACGGCCTTTGCCCATTTCGGCATTGGCGTCACGCTGCTCGGCATCATCGGCGTCACCGCCTGGGGCACTGAGCGGATCGTCGCGATCAGAACCGGCGACAGCATCGACATCGCGCATTACCGGCTGACCTTCGACGGCTTGTTCAACCGCACCGGCCCGAATTACCGCGACGTGGCCGGGCGCTTCACCGTGCGCCGCACCTCCGGCGAACTGGTCGGCGAGATGGAACCGAGCCGCCGCACCTTCCCGGCGCGCAACATGGCGACCACCGAGGCGGCGCTGATGACGCGCGGCGTGAGCCAGCTCTATCTCTCGCTCGGCGATCCGAATCCGGACGGCACCGTGCCGGTGCGGCTCTACTTCAAGCCGCACGTGCTGCTGATCTGGCTCGGCGCCATCATCATGTTCATCGGCGGCGGCCTGTCGCTTTCCGACCGGCGGCTGCGCGTCGGGGCGCCACGGCCGGCGAAAGCCAAGGCCGTGCTGCAGCCTGCGGAGTGATGCGGTGAAATATCTGCACGCACTGGTGCTGGCGTTGGCGCTGTTCTCTTCCGCTTCGGCCTGGGCGGTTCGGCCCGAGGAAATGCTGAAAGACCCGGTGCTGGAGGCGCGCGCGCGTTCGCTGTCGAAAGAACTGCGCTGCATGGTGTGCCAGAACGAATCGATCGACGATTCCGAGGCGCCGTTGGCGCACGATCTGCGCGTTCTGGTGCGCGAGCGCTTGCAGGCCGGCGACAGCGACGCGCAGGTGATCAACTTCCTGGTCGCGCGCTACGGCGAGTTCGTGCTGCTCAAGCCGCCGCTGTCGTGGCACACCGCGATGTTGTGGGGCCTGCCGCCCGGCGTTCTGTTGTTCGGGATCGTCGCGATCGCGATCGTTCTTCGCCGTCGTCAAGCGGCGCCGCAACGCGAGGCAGCCAATCTCAGTGCCGCCGAAGAAGCTCGGCTGGCGGAACTCCTGCGCGGCGGCAGCGCGTCGTAATCCGTAAAAGCGCGAGAATTCCACGGGCCGGCGATGGAAACCGTTTGCTGTCCCATAAGTTTTTGATTCAATTCAATTATTGCTCTTTTTACTTCACATTACAAACTTTTAATCCTGCCGACAGTTGGCGGTAAGGATGAAAGTCTCAATTTGTCCGGAACGCGGGGCCGCAGGGGGCACCTCCCGCACGCAGCGGGGCGATCAGTTTGGAGACGGGCTGCATGGACGGAAGTTCTTCGGGCTCACGCCGGAATTTGTCTGCACGGCGCGTTGCGCTTCTGGCGACGACGGTTGCCGGTTTGGGAGCTGCGGCGCTGGTGCTGGCACCGGCCTTTTCACCGCGGGGCGAGTTATTCGGTTCGCCGGCGCAAGCGCAGAATTTGAGCGACAAGGTTCACGAGCTTGCGCAGCGCCCGGTCGGCTTCGCCGACATCGTCGAGAAAGTCAAACCCGCCGTCATCTCCGTGCGCGTGAAGATGGAGCGCCCGGCCAACTCGACTTTGAGCGAGGAGGATCTGCCGTTCCCGCCAGGTTCGCCGTTCGAGCGCTTCTTCCGCCGTTTCGGCATGCCGAACATGCCGAACAACAAGCCGGAAGTCATCACCGGCCAGGGCTCCGGCTTCTTCATTTCGGCTGACGGCTATGCGGTGACCAACAATCACGTTGTCGATAAGGCGCAGAACGTCCAGATCACGACCGACGACGGCAAGAGCTACACGGCAAAAGTCATCGGCACCGACCCGCGCAGCGACCTCGCGCTGATCAAAGTCGACGGCAAGGATTTCCCCTATGTGAAGCTCGCCGAGGCGACGCCGCGCGTCGGCGATTGGGTGCTCGCGGTCGGCAATCCGTTCGGCCTTGGCGGCACCGTGACCGCCGGCATCGTCTCGGCGCGCGGCCGCGACATCGGCGCCGGTCCTTATGACGATTTCATTCAGATCGACGCGCCGGTCAACAAAGGCAATTCCGGCGGACCGACCTTCGACGTCGACGGCAACGTGATCGGAGTCAACACCGCGATCTTCTCGCCGTCGGGTGGCTCGGTCGGGATCGCGTTTGCGATTCCGTCAGATACGGTCAAGAGCGTGATTGCGCAGCTTCGCGAGAAAGGCAGCGTCACGCGCGGCTGGATCGGCGTGCAGATTCAGACCATCACGCCCGAGATCGCCGACAGCATGGGCTTGAAGCAGGCGAACGGTGCGCTCGTGTCCGAGCCGCAGCCGGACAGCCCGGCGGCCAAAGCCGGCATCCAGAGCGGCGATGTCATCGTGTCGGTCGACGGCGCGACGGTGCACGATGCGCGCGACCTTGCGCGCCGGATCGGGACAATGTCGCCCGGTACGTCGGTCAAGCTGGCATTGATTCACCAGGGCGCGGACAAGACCGTGACGCTGACGCTCGGCACGCTGCCGAACGAAAAGCTGGCCTCGAATTCCGAGAATCAGCGCGACGTTCCCGACACCGATGTGCCGAAGCTCGGTCTCACGCTGGCGCCCGCGAGCAAAGTATCGGGCGCCACCGCCAACGGCGTCGTCGTGACCGGGGTTGCCGATGACGGCGTCGCCGCCGAGCACGGCTTCAAGGTCGGCGACGTGATTCTCGACGTGGGCGGCAAGGCGGTGTCGACACCGTCGGACGTTCGCAAGAGCCTGTCTGAAGCGCGAAAGGACGGCAAACACGCAGTGCTATTCCGGGTGAAGTCGAGCGAGGGCACAAAATTCGTCGCTCTTCCGCTCGGCAACGCCTGAACCTTTGGGGCGATCCGCTGGCATCCGTCGCCCCCGCTAGCGGGCGTTCCCTGGGGGCGGGCCGTGAGGCCCGTCCCTACTAATTACCGACTTTGCTGCCGGCATCCGTCGCCCCCGCCGGGGTGGAGTTGGTAGAGGGGGTGGCGGGCTCACGCTCGCCACCCCTTTTTGATTCAAAGCCGCCGCATTAACGGCTGCGCGCTCGGTAGCCGGTCGCCGCGCGGGGTGATATGGCTGGGAGCGACGACGGTCCTCGCGGGCGGTCGATATTGCCGAGCCGGGTTTTGAAACAATATGATTCAGCGAGCGGAGCCGGTGAGCCGGCGTTCTGATTGCGGCGGCATAACATGCGCCTTCTGATCATCGAGGACGATCGCGACGCGGCCGACTATCTGGTCAAGGCGTTTCGCGAGGTCGGCCACATCGCCGACCAGGCGACCGATGGCGAGGAGGGGCAGGCCATGGCGCTCGACGGCCAATACGACGTGCTGATCATCGACCGCATGCTGCCCAAGCGCGACGGTCTGTCGATCATCGGCACGCTGCGCAGCAAGGCGGTGGAAACCCCGGTGCTTATTCTTTCCGCGCTCGGTCAGGTCGACGACCGGGTCAAGGGTTTGCGCACCGGCGGCGATGACTACCTGGCCAAGCCCTACGCGTTCTCCGAGCTGCTGGCCCGCGTCGAGGCGCTGGCGCGGCGGCGCGGTAATCGCGGCGAGGAGACCGTCTATCGGGTCGGCGACCTCGAGCTCAATCGGTTGTCGCACGAGGTCAGCCGCGCCGGCCAGGAATTGCAGCTTCAGCCGCGGGAGTTTCGCCTGCTCGAATATCTGATGCGGCATGCCGGCCAGGTCGTCACCCGCACCATGCTCTTGGAAAACGTCTGGGACTATCATTTCGATCCGCAGACCAATGTCATCGATGTGCATATTTCGCGTCTGCGCTCTAAAATCGACAAAGGCTTTGCGCAGCCGCTGCTGCATACCGTGCGCGGCGCGGGCTACATGATCCGCGAGGGCGCCCGCTAGTTCGGGCGCGTCGTGCGAACGGTTGCTGAAAAAGTTTAACGGCTCGGAACACGCGGCGACACCATGACCTCGGCCAACGCAGCACCGTTCCTCGCAGCGCGCGATTTTCTGCTGCGCCATCGCGAGGATTACACCGCCGCCTATCGCGGTTTCCAGTGGCCGAAGCTCGATCGCTTCAACTGGGCGCTCGACTATTTCGACGTCATGGCGCGCGGCAATGCGCAGCCGGCGCTGTGGCTGGTGGACGACGACGGCGGCGAGACCAAGCTGTCGTTCGCGGAGCTGAGCGAGCGCTCGAACCGCATCGCCAACCGACTGCGCCGGCTCGGCGTGCGCCGCGGCGACCGCATTCTGCTGATGCTCGGCAACGTGGTGCCGCTGTGGGAATGCATGCTGGCGGCGATGAAGCTCGGCGCCGTAATCGTGCCGGCGACGATGCTCTTGGCGCGCAACGATCTTGCCGACCGCTTCGCCCGCGGCCGCGTCAAGCATGTCGTCGTCAGCGCCGAAGTGGCGCCGAAGTTCGCCGATTTTCCCGGTGACTACACCCGCATCGCGGTCGGCGGTGAAGTGCCCGGCTGGGTCTCGTTCGAGGACGGCTATGCGGACGACGCTTCGTTTACGGCTGACGGCGAGACGCGCGTGGACGATCCGATGCTGCTCTACTTCACTTCGGGCACCACGGCGATCCCGAAGCTGGTCCTGCACAGCCATCAAAGCTATCCGGTCGGCCACCTGTCGACGATGTATTGGCTCGGCGTGCGGCCGGGCGACGTGCATCTCAATATTTCGTCGCCGGGATGGGCCAAGCATGCCTGGAGTTGCTTCTTCGCGCCGTGGAATGCGGGCGCGACGATTTTCATCGTCAATCAGCGACGTTTCAACGCGCGCGGCCTTCTCGACACCATCGCACGCTGCGGCGTCACCACGTTCTGCACGCCGCCGACGGTGTGGCGCATGCTGATCCAGGAGGATCTTGCCGCCTGGTCGGTGCGCATCCGCGAATTGATCAGCGCCGGCGAGCCGCTCAATCCGGAGGTCATCGACCGGGTGCGAAAGGCCTGGGGCCTGACCATCCGCGACGGCTACGGGCAGACCGAGACCACCGCGCTGGTCGGTAACACGCCGGGACAGCAGCTTAAGCCCGGCTCCATGGGCCGGCCGCTGCCGGGCTACCGGGTTGTCTTGTTCGATGCCGACGGCACGGAGCAGAAAGAGGGCGAAATCTGCCTGGCCGTGCACCCGCGGCCTACCGGCTTGATGCAGGGCTATCAGGGCGACGACGGCAGCGTGCGCGCGCTCGACAGCGCCGTCTATCACACCGGCGATGTCGCATCGGTCGATGAGGACGGCTATCTCACTTACGTCGGCCGTGCCGACGACGTCTTCAAATCGTCGGACTATCGTATCAGCCCGTTCGAGCTGGAGAGCGTCTTGATCGAGCACCCGGCGGTGGCGGAGGCCGCGGTCGTGCCGTCGCCCGATCCGATGCGCCTTGCGGTGCCGAAAGCCTTCCTGACGCTGACAGCCGGTCAAAAGCCCGATCGCGCAACGGCGCTTTCCATTTTCCATCATTGCCGCGATGCGTTGGCGCCGTTCAAGCGGGTGCGCAGCATCGAGTTTTCCGATTTGCCGAAGACCATCTCCGGCAAGATTCGGCGCGTCGAGCTGCGCCGCGCCGAGGCGGCCAACAAGAACGCCGGCAAACGTGCGCCGCTCGAGTTCTGGGAAGACGACTTTTCCGATGACGAATTGCGTCTGCGGCCAGGAAAGTCCTGAGCCGTGACCGCGCTCGGCAAATTGCTTCGCACTACGGCGTTTCAGCTCACGCTGGTCTATCTCCTGGTCTTCATCCTGTTCGCCGCCTCGCTGCTCGGCTACTTCGCGCTCAACACGCGCCGTCTCATCACCGAGCAGATCACCTCGATCGTGAACACCGAGATCGGCGGCTTGCGCGAGCAGTACATTCAGGGCGGCATCCGCCGGCTGGTGATCGTGGTCGATCTGCGCTCGCGGCGCCCGGGATCGAGCCTCTATCTGGTGACGACCGCGACCGGGGAGGGGCTTGCGGGCAATGTCGGCTCGCTCGAGCCCGGCGTGCTCGATCATCCGGGTTGGCTTGAAACCAACTACCGGCGTCTGGAAGCGCCCGAGGGCAACGAGCATCGCGCGCTGGTGCAGGTGGTGCAGCTTCCGGGCGGCTTTCATCTTCTGGTCGGGCGCGACCTCGAAGAGCGCGAGCGCATGTTCGGGATCATCGCCAATGCCGGCCAGTGGTCGTTCGCGCTGGTGGTCGTGCTCGGCCTTGCCGGCGGCTTCTTCGTCAGCCGGCGCGTGCTCAGCCGCATCGATGCCATGACCGAGACCGCGCAGACCATCATGGCGGGCGATCTCGCCGGCCGGCTGCCGGTCGCCGGCACCGGCGACGAGCTCGACCGGCTGGCCGACCACCTCAACGCCATGCTCGAGCGCATCGAGGCGCTGATGCGCGGCCTCAAGGAAGTCTCCGACAACATCGCCCACGACCTGAAAACACCGTTGACGCGCCTGCGCAACCGCTGCGAACAGGCGCTGCGTCACGCCGCGAGCCCGAGCGATTACCGGGCCGCGCTTGATGCCACCATCGCCGAGTCCGACGAGCTCATTCGCACGTTCGACGCGCTGTTGATGATTGCGCGTGCCGAATCCGGCCAGGCGCGCGACAACATGACCGAATTCGATGCCGCCGAGATCGCGCGCGATGTCGGCGAATTGTACGAGCCGCTCGCCGATGAAAAGGGGATCGCGCTCAAGGTCGAGGCGCCGGCGGCGGCGCCGGTGCGGGGCAATCGCGAGTTGGTCAGCCAGGCGCTGGCGAACCTGGTCGATAACGCCATCAAATATGCGCGGCCGAACGGCAAGATGAACGGCGCGCCGGCCGAGATCATCGTCGGCGCCGGCAATGACGGCGAGCGCATCGCGCTCAGCGTGGCCGACCACGGGCCCGGCATTCCCGAGGCCGATCGCGGCCGCGCCGTCGAGCGCTTCGTGCGTCTCGAGCAGAGCCGCTCGGAGCCGGGCTCGGGTTTGGGCTTAAGCCTTGCCTCCGCCGTCGCGCGCCTGCACGGCGGCGAGTTGCGGCTGGAGGACAATCATCCCGGGCTGCGCAGCGTCATCGCGCTGCCGCGGGCCGGGCCCGCGGTGGCGGGATGAGGCGGCCCGCCGCCCGCAAGCGGCCGAAGCCGAAACGCGAAGCAACTGCGGCGCTGGCGGGGCGGCTTACCGGCGCGCTGCCATTGCCGCCGGCTGATGCCGCCAGGCGCATGTCCGACTGGCTTGCCGGCATCAAAGCCGACGCCGCCGGCAAGGCGCTCAGGAAAATCATCGGCGAACATCCGAAGCTCGCGGAGCTCCTGGCCGGCATCGCCGATGCGGCACCTTATCTCTGGGACCTCGTCCGTGCCGACCTGGCGCGCTTGACGCGGCTCGTGGCGAGCGACCCGGACGAAGCGCTTGCGGCGTGCCTCGCCGAGACTCACCCCAAGGCTGCGGCAGCGCGCGACGCCGACAAGCTGATGCGCGTTTTGCGCCGGATGAAGGCCGAGGCGGCGCTGCTCATCGCGCTGGCCGATATCGGCGGCGTCTGGCCGGTCGCGCGCGTGACACGCGCGCTGACGGATGTCGCGGAAAGCGCGCTTGGCATCGCCGTGCACCATCTGCTGCACGATGCCGCGCGCCGCGGCAAGCTCAAGGCGCCCGATCCGAAACATCCCGAAAGCGGCTCCGGCTATATCGTGCTTGCCATGGGCAAGATGGGCGGCCATGAGCTCAATTTTTCAAGCGACATCGACCTCATGGTGTTTTTCGATCCGGCGGTCGCCCGGCTGACGCCGAAGCTTGAGCCGCAGCAGTTCTACGTGCGCATCACCCGCGACCTGGTGA
>DATJYT010000324.1:0-3240 GCA_035499475.1 Xanthobacteraceae bacterium
GCGAACGGATAATGCGTCCGTCGGCCAAAGCAAGGTGTGCCGGCGCCGGATCGCCTCTGCGTACGGCGGCGATGCGCTCGGCGATAAAGTGCTCGAGTTCCTCCGCCGCAACGGCGACCGCACCGGTGACGCGGGCGGTGCCGACGAGATCGGCATAGTTGGGTTTGCGCTCCGCGATCTCGTCACCGATCTTCCATATGATCCGCGCCGCGCGGTTCATGAATTTGACCGTGAAGTCTCGGTCGAGCAGCAATATGCCTTCTTCGACATTGTCGAGCGCGGCGCGCAGCGATTCCAGCTCATCGGCGTGCCGCACGATGTCGGTGACATCGGTGTAGCTCAGCATGCGGCCGCCGTTGGGCAGCGCCGTGCACTGATACCGCAGCACTTCGCCGTTCGCCAAACGGATGTCCATCGGCGTGGCATCGCCGGCCTTGACCAGCGTCACCCGCTTGGCGATGTAGGCGTTAAGCTCGCTGTCAGGAATCTCGTAGGCGCGCCGGTCGCGGCTGTGCTGCATCAGCGAGACGAATGCCGGTTTGCCGTCAGCCTTGTTGTCGGGCAGCTGCCACATCCTGCGGAAGGCGCGATTGGTGTATTGCGCCCTGAGCTCGCGATCGAGCATCACAATGCCGACCGGGACTTCATTGAGCGCGGCGCGCAACGCCAGCGTTTCTCCACGTAGCCCGTCGGATGCGGCTTTCTGCTCCGCCTGATCGAGATCGGACGCCGCCGTCGGCGCCGTGTCGGCGTCCTCGTCGCGGTCCCAGAACGCGACGCCGAGCCGGTTTTGCGCGTGCCAAATGGCGACGCACGAATAGGTCTTGCTGCTGCCGTCGATCTGCAATTCGAATTTCGCCGGAATGCCGGCGAGGCTTGGCACGTGCAGGCTCGCGCCGGCAGCGGAAATATTGCGGATCACGCAGTCGATGACCGACCGGTGATCGTTCAGCAGAATCTTGCCGATTCTAAACGAGCGTTTGCGCTGTACTTTACGGCGCTCTTGCACCGCCCGCTCCCTGCGTCAGAAACCCATAACCCGAAGCTTGCAGCCGAATTTCCAGGCTGACGTTTCTTGGCCGGATTCACGACCACGACCCGCCACCCTTAGCGGTCGGGCGTTACGAATTCGTGCGAGCGATCGACCCTGCACAAGGACGGCAAACACAGCCTTAAGATGCACTCGAAAATCCGCGGTGCCGTCATCTTTTGTTCACCGAGCACAGGGGCATAAAGTCCGTTTGCGGTGCGGCAAAGCTTCGGCGCCGCAAAAAAAGGGCGCGGCCTGCGCCGCGCCCTCGTCGAATGACTGGCGTTGCTGGATCAGAAACCCATTCCGCCCATCCCGCCCATGCCACCGCCGCCGCCCGGCATCGCCGGCATGGCCGGCGCATCCTTCGGCATCTCGGCGACCATGGCTTCGGTCGTCACCAGCAGACCGGCGACGGAAGCTGCATCCTGCAGCGCCGCGCGCACCACCTTGGCCGGGTCGACGATGCCCTTGTCGATCATGTCGACGTAGTCCTCGCTCTGGGCGTCGAAACCCCAGGTCTCGGACTTGTTCTCCATGACCTTGTTGACCACGATCGAGCCCTCGACACCGGAATTCTCGGCGATCTGGCGCATCGGCGCTTCGATCGCCTTGAGCACGATGTTGATGCCGGTCTGCACGTCGGGATTGTCGTTGGCGATTCTGCCGACGGCCTTCTTGGCGCGAAGCAGCGCGACGCCGCCGCCCGGCACGATGCCTTCCTCGACGGCGGCCCGGGTGGCGTTGAGCGCGTCCTCGACGCGGTCCTTCTTCTCCTTGACCTCGATCTCGGTGGCGCCGCCGACGCGGATCACCGCGACGCCGCCGGCGAGCTTGGCCAGCCGCTCCTGCAGCTTCTCGCGGTCGTAGTCCGAGGTGGTCTCCTCGATCTGCGCCTTGATCTGGTTGACGCGCGCCTCGATGTCCTTCTTCTTACCGGCGCCGTCGACGATCGTGGTCTTCTCTTTCTCGATCACGATCTTCTTGGCGCGGCCGAGCATCGCCAGCGTGACGCTCTCCAGCTTGATGCCGAGATCTTCGGCAATGAGCTGGCCGCCGGTGAGGATGGCGATGTCCTCGAGCATCGCCTTGCGGCGATCGCCGAAGCCGGGCGCCTTCACGGCCGCCACCTTAAGGCCGCCGCGCAGCTTGTTGACGACGAGGGTCGCGAGCGCCTCGCCCTCGATATCCTCGGCGACGATGAGGAGCGGCTTGCCCGACTGCACCACGGCTTCGAGCACCGGCAGCATGGCTTGCAGCGCCGAGAGCTTCTTCTCGTGCAGCAGCACGTAAGCGTCCTCAAGCTCGGCCACCATCTTCTCGGCGTTGGTGATGAAGTAGGGCGACAGATAGCCGCGGTCGAACTGCATGCCTTCGACGATCTCGACGTCGGTGTCGAGGGCTTTGGCTTCCTCGACCGTAATGACGCCTTCGTTGCCGACCTTCTGCATCGCTTCCGCGATCATCTTGCCGACGGTCGAATCGCCGTTTGCCGAGATGGTGCCGACCTGGGCGACCTCTGCGGACGAACCGACCTTTCTGGCGCGCTTCTTGATGTCCTCCACGACGGCTTTGACAGCGAGGTCGATGCCGCGCTTCAAATCCATCGGGTTCATGCCGGCGGCCACCGCCTTGGCGCCTTCCTTGACGATGGCGGCGGCGAGAACGGTCGCGGTCGTGGTGCCGTCGCCGGCCTGGTCATTGGTCTTCTGCGCAACTTCGCGCACCATCTGTGCGCCCATGTTCTCGAACTTGTCCTCGAGCTCGATCTCCTTGGCGACAGTGACGCCGTCTTTGGTAATGCGCGGGGCGCCGAAGCTCTTGTCGAGCACGACGTTGCGGCCCTTCGGGCCGAGCGTCACCTTGACCGCATTGGCGAGCGTCTCGACGCCGCGCAGCATGCGGTCGCGAGCCTCACCGGAAAATTTCACGTCTTTGGCTGACATTGCTGTTTGCTCCTGGATTTTTATTCTTGTTCAGGCGATCACGCCCATGATGTCGGATTCTTTCATGATCAAGAGCTCGTCGCCCTCGATCTTGACCTCGGTGCCCGACCACTTGCCGAACAGCACCCGGTCGCCCGCCTTGATGTCGATCGGAATGAGCTTGCCGGCTTCATCGCGCCCGCCCGGGCCGACGGCGACGACCTCGCCCTCCTGCGGCTTCTCCTTGGCGGTGTCGGGAATGATGATGCCGCCCTTGGTCTTCTC
>DATJYT010000325.1:0-3970 GCA_035499475.1 Xanthobacteraceae bacterium
ACGAGGAATTTGCGGCCGCCCTCGTAGCGCACGACCGCTACGGCGTCGCCGTCCTGCTCAAGATCGATGAACAGGCGGATCGGCTCGCCATGGCCGCGGCCGCCGGGAAGCTTCGCGGCCTCGATCGTGTAGAAGCGTCCGTTGGTGGCGAAGACGAGAAGCTTCGACGTGGTCTCGGCAAAGAACGCGAGCTTGAGCGCATCGTCGGCCTTGAAGGTGAGGCTCGAAAGATTGGCGACCTGACCGCGCAGCGCGCGGATCCATCCTTTCTCGGACACCACGACGGTGATCGGCTCGCGCTCGACCAGCGCTTCCTCGATCGCGGCCTCATCGTGCTCGGGCGCCTCGGCAAAGGTGGTGCGGCGCTTGCCGAGCGGCGTCTTGGGCCCATAGGCATCGCGCACCTTGCGGATTTCCTCGGCGATCTTCTTCCATTGCTGCTTTTCCGAACGCAGCAACTCTTCGAGCGATTTTTTCTCGGCGCGGAGGTCCTTGTCCTCCTGGCGGATTTCCATCTCTTCGAGGCGTCGCAGATTGCGCAGCCGCATGTTCAAGATGGCGTCGGCCTGGACCTCGGAAAGCTTGAAGGTCTTCATCAGGACCGGCCGCGGCTCGTCCTCGTTGCGGATGATCTTGATGACTCTGTCGAGGTTGAGATAGGCGACGAGATAGCCGCCCAGCACTTCGAGGCGGTGCTCGATCTGCGCCAGGCGATGGCGTGTGCGCCGCAGCAGCACGTCGCGCCGGTGCGCGAGCCATTCGTTGAGCGCTTCGGCAAGCCCGATGACCCGTGGGATGCGCCCGCGCACCAGCACGTTCATGTTGAGCGGCACGCGGCTTTCAAGCTCGGTGAGCTTGAACAGGCTTTCCATCAACAACGCCGGATCGACCGAGCGCGAGCGCGGCTCGAACACGATGCGCACGTCTTCGGCCGATTCATCGCGCATGTCGGCGAGAAGCGGCAGCTTCTTCTCGTTGATGAGTTCGGCGATGCGCTCGACGAGGCGCATTTTCTGCACCTGCCACGGAATCTCCGTGACGACGATCTGATAAGTGCCGCGTCCGGTCTCTTCGGTCTTCCAGCGCGCCCGCACGCGGAACGAGCCGCGCCCGGTGGTATAAGCCTCCGCGATCGCCTCGGCTGGATCGACTACGACACCGCCGGTCGGGAAATCGGGGCCCTGCACGTATTTGAGCAGCGTGCGGCTGCGCGCCTTCGGCTGCTCGATGAGATAGAGCGCGGCGTCGCAGAGCTCGGCGGCATTGTGCGGCGGGATCGCGGTCGCCATGCCGACGGCAATGCCCTGCGCGCCGTTGGCGAGCAGATTAGGAAACGCCGCCGGTAGAACGACGGGTTCCTGCGAGACGCCGTCGTAGTTCGGGCGGAAGTCGACAGCGTCTTCGTCGATGCCATCGAGCAGGAGCCGCGCCACATCCGTCAATCGCGCCTCGGTGTAGCGATAGGCGGCGGCGTTATCGCCGTCGATGTTGCCGAAATTGCCCTGCCCATCGACCAGAGGATAACGCGAGGAGAAGTCCTGCGCGAGGCGCACCAGGGCGTCGTAGATCGCCTGGTCGCCGTGCGGATGGAAATTGCCCATCACGTCGCCGACGATCTTGGCCGATTTCTTGAATGCTCCGCCGGGATCGAGCCGCAGGAGCCGCATGCCGTAGAGGATGCGGCGATGCACCGGCTTGAGCCCGTCGCGTGCGTCGGGCAGTGCGCGGTGCATGATGGTCGAAAGCGCATAGGCGAGATAGCGCTCCTCAAGCGCCTCGCGCAGCTCGATTTCCTGCACACCCTCCGGATTCGGGGGAATCACTTTTTTGTTCATAATTCAGTAGCGCTAGCGCGGTTATGCCTCTTGAACAAGGGACGAACGGCCGCCGGACGAAACCCCCGGCGGCCCGAGGAGGAGACCATGCGTGCATTCTTGGCGGCGGCGCTGGCGATAGCCGCAATCGGCGTTTTTGCCCAGTTCACGGATGCGGCGGCGGCCGACGGGACGGCTTCGCCAAACGCCACGCCGCTGATCAGCCATGTTGGCTTTTTCGACCGTTACGTTTATCGCCCGCCCTGCCCCTATGGCTATTACTATTCGTGCCGGGTCGGGCCTCTCGGCTACCGGCAGTGCGCCTGCTGGCGCGACTTCTGGCGTAGTTATTAAGCCTCGCCCGACCCGGGCTTGCTTTCAGCCGCGGGCCACGCGCGTGTCACCGCGGTGACGAAATGCGCGCGCGCGTCAGGCATCGCCATGCCGCGCGGCGCAAAGGCGTGACGATCGAGAAAGAAGCCGGTCAGCGCAAAGGCCGCCGCGAGATCGGACGCGGACGCCGGTTCGGCCTCGCCACCCAGAAACACAGGCAGCGGCAGTAGCTTTTCCCGATAGGCCTCGCCCGCCCCGCGCGAGACGGCGCGGCCGGATCGCGGCGACACATAAATGAGGTCCTCGGTCGCACCGGTCGCGGCGCAAGACGAAAGATCGAGGCCGAAGCCCAGCTCTGCAAGGAAGGCGAGCTCGAAGCGCGCGATGCGCGGCGCCGCGATGCGCGGATCGCCGATCGTCTCGAGAATATCCTCGAGCGCGGCATAGATCGTCTCGTGCGGCTCGCGCTCGGCCAAGAGGCGGCACAGCGCCGCCAGGTGCGTCACGCCGTGAACGGCGTGAGCGGCCGCGAGAAAACCTGCCGCGCGCAGATCGATGCCCTCGACCGCGTAGATGCCGAGATGTTCGTCGAGCCGCGCCCGCCAGGTCGCACGCAGCGAATTTCCCGGCTGCAATACGCCGCGCAGCCGCGTGCCGGCGCCGCCGCGCACGAGGCCGAGATGGCGGCCGTGGCCGAGCGTCATCAGCTCGAGAATGCCGCTGGTCTCGCCGTGGCGTTTGACGCCGAGCACGATGCCGTCATCGGTCCATTGCATTGGGGATATTTAGCGCGCTTTGGAGGAATTTATCACTCCTGCGGAAACTCGAGCCCAATCTCGCGGTATCGCTCAGGATCGTCGCCCCAGCCTTCGCGGACCTTGACGTGGAGGAACAGATGCACCGGCTGCTCGATCGCCGCGGCGATATCAACGCGCGCCGCGGCGCCAATCGCCTTGATCGCCTGGCCGCCTTTGCCGAGTACGATTTTGCGCTGGCTTTCGCGTTCGACGTAGATCGTCTGCTCGATACGGACGGAACCATCCCTGAGCTCCTTCCAGACCTCGGTTTCGACCGTGGACTGATACGGCAATTCCTGGTGCAGCCGCAGATAGAGCTTCTCGCGGGTGATTTCGGCGGCAAGCTGGCGCAGCGGCGCATCTGAGATCTGATCTTCCGGATAGAGCCACGGTCCCGCCGGCACGTTGGCGGCGAACCAGCGCTTCAAATCGGCGACGCCGTCGCCGGTGAGGGCCGAGATCATGAAGGTCGCGGCAAAGCTCGCGCGCTCGTTGAGCTTCTGCGTCAACGCCAGTAGCGACGGTTTGTTGGCGAGGTCGACCTTGTTGAGCACCAGCGCCTTCGGCGCGCGCACGTCGCCCAGCGTGCGCAACACGCGTTCGTCGTCCACCCCTACGCCTTTGCGGGCATCGATCAGAAGGGCGACGATGTCGGCATCCTGGGTGCTCGCCCAGGCGGTGCCGATCATGGCGCGATCGAGCCGCCGGCGCGGCGAGAAAATTCCCGGCGTGTCGACGAAGATGAGCTGCGCGCGATCCTCGATGGCGATGCCGCGAATGAGTGCCCGCGTGGTCTGCACCTTCGGCGTCACAATGGAGATTTTGGCGCCGACCAGCGCGTTGACGAGTGTTGACTTTCCGACATTCGGTGCGCCGATCAGTGCCACGAAGCCGCAGCGCCTGGCATCGTCCGCCGGCTCAACCATTGCGGCGATCGGGCTTGACGCGCTCGCGGGTCAGCATGGCGGCGGCGGCGGCTTGCTCGGCGGCCCGCTTGGAGCGGCCCGTGCCTTCGGCGGGCGCGAA
>DATJYT010000326.1:0-9208 GCA_035499475.1 Xanthobacteraceae bacterium
AACTCCGCCTCCGTCCCATCGCGCGAACCGTCATTGACATAAATCAGCTCGAAGGAGCGATCCTTCATGGCGCTTTCAATCTCGGCCACGAGCGGCGCAATGTTTCCGGCCTCGTTGCGCACCGGCACGACCACGGAGACCGCCGGAACGGCGGCACTTTGAATTTCGCTACCAGCCATGCATCGCCTCGCGCAGCGCGGCCCAAACCCGTGGGGACGACGGCCACGGATAGGCATGCAGACTGATCGCGGAAAATACCAGGCCGCGCGCGGCAAACCATCGCCGGACCAGCAACGCTCCAATGGCTCCGACCAGCGCGCCAGCGATCACGTCGCTCGGATGATGAGCGAGGATAACGACCCGGCTGAACATGATCACGAGTGCGTAAAGCCACATCGCGACTCGCGCGCGGGGCCAAATCGCGCCGATCGCGATGGCCGCGGCGGCCGCGGTTGTGGCATGGCCCGATGGCATCGCGGCATATTCGGGCCGCCAAACAAAGAGCACGTAGGAAAACGGATCATCGTGGCCGCCGACGTAAGGCCTGGCCCGGCCAATGAGGCGCTTCACCACCGTGTCAAACAGTCCCGGCGCGCCGATGGCTAGGAACAAAAATCCGAACCGGGCGGCAAGCGCGGCAAGCGTACCCTGCGATGGGCGCGACAACGCCGGCGACACCATCGCGGCAAGGCCGATCAGAACAATGCCGAACGGCACCAGAAACCAGCCGGCAAGTCCGAAATTGGTAATCTGCTCAAACGCGTCGAGCAGCCATTGCGGCCGGCGGCGCGCCCAGTCGCTTGCCGCCGTATCGAACTGAAACATCGAGGCAACGACCACGGCCAGCCCGATAACGACAACGATACCGGCAATTGCGGGCGGGCGCGGCAGTGCATGGCGCGGCGGTCGCGCCACGACGGCCATCCATTGCGCCAGAGTCGCGAACGTGCGTTTGATTCGCGTGCCGGCAATCTTGGGCAAGCCAGCAAGCGGCTTCGCCCGCCGCGCCGCTGCCGCCTCCTCGGGCGGCACTCCGCTCAATTTCACGGTGCCTCCGCCGAGACAAAAACCGCGATGCCAATCGGCTTTCCATTGCTGAGATTAAAGCCGTCGATGCGCGGACCACGGCCATAGTGCAATCCGACCGCTTCGGCACGAAGCGCGAAAGCGCGCTCCTGGCGAGCATCGATGAAGGCAAAACGGCAGCCGCCCTGCCGCAGGAAATCGGCCGCGCCTGAAGGTGTCGTCAAATGTGTATCGGTACCGGCCAGAAATACCAGGCTGGGCTCTTCAAAGCCCGAACTCGCCGCAACCGGATGAGCGCAGCCGGACTCACGCATCACGCGGGCGATCGCGACAGCAGGAAATACCGGCACGAGCAAAGGCACCACGACGGCGTAGGTTGCGATTCCCATCAGCAGCGACGCGGCTAGAGCACGCAGCAACGAACGCTCGGCACCGTCGTCCTCATAGAGCCGCCATGCAAATAGGCCGAACACCATGGCGGCGGCGAGAAATGGCCAGGCCAACAGCGCAAGATCGTGCGCGACGATGATCGACAACGCCACCAACGCGATGCCGAACAGGCTCGGGCCGATGAGCCAAAAAATCGTGCCGCTCTTCAGCCAAGTCCGATTCGACAACACCTTCGTCTCGATTGCCCCCGCTGTCAGGATGGCGATGGCGGGATAAAGCGGCAGAACGTAGTGGGGCAGTTTCGTCATGACGGCTTCGAAAACGATCCAGGACGGTACCAACCACGCCAAGAGGAAACGCGCAGCCGGCTCGCGGCGTCCGGACCAGACCGCCGGTACAGCCAACGGCGCCAAAATCGAACCCGGAAAAAAAGTAATAAAGAACAAGACGAGATAGAGGCCGGGCGGCGCCCCGTGCGCCTCCTGACCGGTCACGACTTTTCCCAGCAGATCCTGGCCGACCGAATTGACGAAGAATTGGCCGCCGACGCGCGCGAAGATCGCGATGAACCAAGGCAGCACGAGCAGAAGAAGCCATCCAATTCCGGCGAGCGGCCGAAGCGCCGATAGCCAACGCGCGGAGCGCTCCATGATCGAGAGCACCAGTGCCGCGGTCGCGACGACAAGAAGGATCAGCGGTCCCTTGATCAAGATGCCGGCGGCTAGCGCCGTCCAGAATATGGCGGGCACGGTTAAGCCCGGCCGCGGCAAGTCGGCCCGGTACGCCGCGAGATAGACCCGCGCCAGTGCCCCCATGGCGACGACGACGGTCAGCAGCAGCACCGCGTCGGTCTTGGCAAGCCGCGCCTCGACGCCCAAAAGCGCCGAAGCGATCATCATCATCGCCGCGAGCATTGCACCGCGCCGGCTGACAAACGCGAGCGCCGTCCAATAGGTCGCCAGCACGGCGCCGATCGCCCCGATCAGGGACGGTATGCGGTAGAGCCAGATGGTCATGCGCGCATTGGCCATGCCGAGCGCGCTGGCCGTGTTCACCACCGCGGCCTGCAACCAATAGATGCCGACCGGCTTTCGATAGCGGACATCGTCCTGATAGCGGATGTCCACATAGTCGCCGGTCTCGATCATCTGCTTGGTGGCCTGGGCGAAATACGCCTCATCGCGGTCCACCGGCGGAATCTGGAAAAATCCCGGCAGGTAGAAAAGCAGCGAAATCAGCAGCAGCAGGCCGACCGCCCGCCGATGCGACACCGCGGCAAAGTCCAAAAGCCCCGCGAGTCCGTGTCTCGGCCAGAAGGACCGTGGCGTCGCACTGGTGGTCGTCGTCATGTCCTTGGCGGTGTCTAAATGCCGGCCGAGAATAGAGAAAACGCCAAGGCCGGGGAAGCGTCGGTATAGGCGGCAAGGAGCCGCGACGCTAATGCGCGCCACACGGTGCGATGGCGCAAGTCGTCGTCCGAACAGCAATTTTTGGTGCTGTCTTGTCCTCCAGGCGTACCACGATGCTGTCGGTTGCTCCCGACGAGTCCACTACCGTCACCCGGGAGAACCCCGGGCCGTCGGGACTAAAGAACAGGCGCCCCGACATTTGCGGCGGCGCGGGGACACCATTGACCAGGACCGTAAGCGCGCCCACCGCGCCGGTGACCTTGAGTGGCACAGGATCCTCGCTGCCATTTGTGCCGGTCGGATCAAGGCGCACGCCGTCCGGAGGAAACAGGATGTGCAGCGGCACCCGCGCGGTCGCACTGCCGGGATGACCGGGTTGGAAGTGACGCAGCGGCGGCGGCAGCCTCGCGTTCGACGCGACAAGCACGCCATCGGGCGCGCGAGGCAACGCGGCCCCAGGCATGCCGATGCGGGCAAAGGCATCGAACAAAATGGGCGCCGCCGCGGTGCGGCCGGCAAGGCCTGGAACCGGCGCGCCGTCGGGGCGGCCGACCCATACCCCGATCGTGTGCGTGCCATCAAAGCCGATCGCCCAGGCGTCGCGATAGCCGTAGCTCGTCCCGGTCTTGAAGGCGATGCGGCCCGCAACGCCATTTTCGGGCGGTGGCGTGCCGAGAAGCACATTGCCGACATACCAGGCTGCTGCCGACTCGAGGAGGCGCCGGCCCTGCGGCGGCGCTTCCCCGAGCTGCTCAACAAGCGGCAAGGTGGTGCCGAGCCGCGCGATGCCGGAATAGAGCATCACCAGATCGGAAAGCTTGATGCCGACGCCACCGAGACCAATGGCGAGGCCGGGGCTTTCTCCCTCGGGCATCACCAGCGAACCACCCGCCTGCGCCAGCCGCGCCATAAGCCGGCTTGGCCCGACCTGGTCGAGCACGGCCACGGCCGGCACATTCAGGGAAAGCTGGAGCGCCCGGCGAACCGTCACCGTGCCCTGGTAGGTGAAATCGAAATTTCTCGGTGCGTAGGCACCGTAATTCATCGGCCGATCTTCGATGAGCGTTTCGGGATGGATGAAGCCATCCTCGAAGCCGAGACCATAGATGAAAGGCTTCAGCGTCGAGCCGGGCGAGCGCAGCGCCTCCGTCATATCGACCTGACCGGCGCGGCGCCGATCGAAATAATCGGGCGAGCCAACGCTGGCGACAACATCGCCGGTGGCGTTATCAAGCGCGAAAATCGCCACCGAGACATCGGGACCGAGCGCCGCCGCGACGGCGCGAAGCCTCTCGCGGGCGAGCTCCTCGAGATTCTTCTGCACGACTGCATCGATGGTCAGCCGCTGTTCCTTCCGCTCAGGAGCGGCAGCAACGGCGCGGTCGGCCGCATGCGGCGCAAGCATCGGCATGGCGCGGCGTCCTGCCGGCACCGGCTCGGTTTTGGCGAGCGCGATCTCGTCGGCGGGCACGGCGCCGGTCGCGGCATAACGATCGAGTACACGGTCTCGCGCCCCGCGCGCCGCCTCGACCGAGCGATCGGGACGCCGCAGCTCCGGCGACTGCGGCAGTGCCACCAGCAGCGCGGCTTCGCCCAGCGAGAGACGCCGCGGCTCCTTGCCGAAATAGGCGAGCGAGGCGGCACGGATGCCCTCGATGTTGCCGCCGTAAGGCGCGAGGTCGAGATAAAGCGCAAGTATCTGGTCCTTGGACAGCGCATGGTCGATCTCGACCGCCCGCACCATCTGGCGCAATTTGGTGCGCAAGCTGCGCCGTACATCCGGCGGCTCCAACAGGCGCGCCACCTGCATGGTCAGCGTCGATGCGCCGGACCGCAGCCGCCCGCTGCTCACCAGTTGCCAACCGGCGCGCGCAACCGCCAGCAGATCGACGCCGTGATGGACGCGGAAGCGCTTATCCTCGTAAGCGAACAGAATATCGAAAAAACGCGGATCGACGTCCGCAACGGCCGCGGGCAGCCGCCAGCGGCCTTGGCCGGTAGCGTAGGCGCGAAGCAGCCGCCCGTTACGATCAAGGATGGTCGTCGAAAATTCGAGATTCTTGCCAAGCGGCGCCGGGCCGAGCGAGGCGATCCACCACACCGCAGCGGCGAATGATGAGATAACGGCGAAAGAAGCTGCGATGACAGCGGGACGAATTTTATTCCGATCAGCGCTCATTTTCCCGCCACGACCTCGACGCTGCCGCTGGCGCCGCGGCCGAAGCGCTCGGGACGATACATATCCTCAACGCTCGCTTGCGGGCGCACGTATCTTCCGGGCGCCACCGCGCGCGCCACATAAGCCACCGTGAATACGGCGGCATCGCCGCGCTTGCGATCGAAGGCCGCAGTAAAGCGGTCGTCGCGGAATTCGGTGTTGACCGGATCTACCGCGTCCGTGATCCACGATAGCGTGCCGATATCTCCGGAGGACACCAGATGCGGATTGTCGATCTCCAGCCCCGCCGGCAGATAGTCGGCGACGATGACGCGGCCGAATTGCGGCTGGGCCTCGGTGATCTTCAGCACCACCACGAAGCGGGTGTTCTGCTTGATTTGCGCGGTATCGATCGGATCGCCGTCGAGCGTGTAGGTCAGCCGTTCGATCTTGAAACCGTTCTCGGCTGCCGGCTCTGGCGTGAGCGGGGCGCCCGAGACGGTCACCACAGCCTGCACATCGCTGTCACCGGTATTGGTAATGCGCAGCGGCTCCTTCAAGTCGCCGGCGCGGATGGTGCGGTTGAGTGCGCGTTTTGTCGCGACGCCGCCGACGTCGAGCGATACGCCGGCGGCATCCTTGGCCATCGCGCTTGCCGCCAAAAGCAGCCACGCGTCCTCCTGGGTCGAGGTCGCACGCAGCGATACGCGTGCCGCCTCGACTCGCTGCATGGCGGCCTGCACGGTAGCGCGGCTGGCGTTCCCCTCGGAGGCCAGCGTTACCAGGGCTGCGGCGTCGCGCAGCGTCGAACCGTAATCCTCGCGGCTTACGAGATCGGCCGGCTGCTGCGAGCCGATGGCGCCAAGCGCCGCCGCATAGACGCGCTCGGCGCGTGCGCGGTCGCCGACCATAGCAAGAGCTGCGGCGACCTGCGCCTTGGCGATCGGCGTCGTCAGCGCATCGAGCTTGGCGTCGGCGAGGTAACGCAGGTCGCCGATTGGCGCGATGCCGTTGCGGGCCAGTACATAGAGCGCGTAGGCGAGATCGTTGCCGCCATTCTTGCCGACGTCAGTCGTGTTGACGGCGTTGCGCAGGCGATCGAGCGCCAGTTTGAATGCCGCCTCCGGTACTGCGAATTTGCGCTCCCGCGCCCGCGTCAGGAAGTCGGTCACGTAGGAGTCGAGCCAAACGTCGTCGCCGCCGACGCTCCACAGCCCGAACGAGCCGTTGGAATCCTGCCGCGTCAGCAGCGCCTCGATGGCATCGTGAACGCGCTGATCGTTGGCGCCGCCGGGTGCAAGCTGCGCCTGGTCGGCAAGCTCGCTCACATAGAGCAGCGGCAGCGCCCGGCTCGTGATCTGTTCCGAGCAGCGATACGGATAGCGGTCGAGCGCGGCCAGCAATGCGGCTGCGTCGAGCGCCGCCGAGGAGCCGACCGAAACCGAAACGCTGCCGGTGCCCGGCACCAGATCGGCGAACATGTCGCTCGACACGGTAAGGCTCTCGCCCTTGGCCAGCGGCTTTACGGTGCGGCGCGCCAGGATCTGCGCCGGGGAACGCACCGCGACCGCGTAACTGCGATCGAGCGCAAAACCGCCCGGCCCGGTAACGTTGACCCGTACCGTGCCGCTGCCCGCGGCGCTGGCGGTGATCGGGACGTTGACGGCGCCGCGCTCCTGGGCGCGCAACGGGATTTTCTGTGAAGCCCCCGCGCCGGCCATGACCGCATCCGCCGTCGTCACCGTGACGGCGTACTCGCCCGCCTGCCCTTCGACATTGTCGAGATCCAGATGCACAGTCGAGCGGTCGCCGGGCAGAAGGAAGCGCGGCAAGGTCGCCGTCAGCACCACCGGATCGCGCACGGTCACATCCGCCGTCGCGCGGCCGACCCGATCCTTGCTCCAGGCCACCGCCATGACGCGCATGGTGCCGGCGAAATCGGGAATGTCGAACGCGATATCGGCGCTGCCGTCCGGTCCTACGGTCACGATGCCGGAATAAAGCGACAGCGGCGGTCCCGTAGGCGGACTGCCCTGAAGCTGCGCGCCCTCGTCGCCGCCGCTGCGGATCTGGCCGCGCGCGCCTTGCATGCCGTCGATCAATTGGCCGTAGAGATCGCGAAAGTCGGCGGAGAGCGCACGTTGGCCGAGATAGTAATCGTCGGGCGCCGGCGGCTTGTAATTCGTGAGGTTGAGAATGCCGACATCGACCGCGGCGACCACGATCCTCGCCTCCTCGCCGGCTTTCAGCCCGCCGACCTTGATCGGCACGTGCAGCGAGGAATTCGGCCGCAACAGTGACGGCGGCGTCATGTCCAGCGTCAGGGTCTTGGCCGCGCGGTCGATGGCGAACCACTGCACGCCAATGGCGCGGCCGGGCATGCGCTGCGCCGGCTCGTCGAGAGGGCGCCGCAGCGTCGCAACGATATACGCGCCGGTGCCCCAGTCGGTGCCGACCGGGACCTTGATCTGCGCAACGCCAGGTTTGACGTCTACCGTTTGCGTCGCCAGGAGCCTATCGCCGACGACGTTGAGCGTGACTTTGCCGGCGCTGCGCGCGGTGACGGCAACCATCATCGTGTCGCCCGGCTTGTACTCGGCCCTATCGAGCGCGGTTTCGAGCATGTCTGGCGTGTCGGCGCTGGCGTCCACGTACCACCCGGCGTCGAATGCAACCGACGTGGCTGGGCCGTTCGGATCGGATGTCGAGACGTTGAGCTGATAGCGGCCGAAATTGACGGGCAGCGAAATATGTCCCGCCTTGTCGAGCGCGGTGTCGACCGTGCCATCAGCAACCCGCGAGGTCGTCTTGACCGGCTCGAAGTGCCAGTCGCCGTCGCGCTTGTAGAACTGGTAATGCGTCTGGATGCGCACAAGCTCGTAGTGGAGCTGGCTTTGCGCAATCGCCGTGCCGTTCGGCGCTACGACCACCACGTCGAAGGCTGCACTCGCGCCGTCGGCGAGCGAACGGCCGGAGAACAGCGGCTTGACTCCGATCATGTTGCTGCTCGCCGTGACCGGCAGCGTGACCTTATGCTCGACGGCACGACCGCCCGGCTCCGCCATGCGCACGGAGATTTGTGCTTCGAGCGGATGCGTGCTTGACGGCAGCTTGTCGATCGCGACCGGGAAACTGGCTTTGCCTTGGGCATCGGTCGAGGGCAGATCGTCGAGCGTCTGCGCCACCGGCTCGACATCCTCGTCGGCCAAGCCGAACTGATAGCCGGCAAAGCCGAAGCGTTCCTTCGCTGCAGCGATTTTCACATCGCCGTCGAGATCGAGATCGGCGGCCGGCGCGCCGTAGAGGAAGCGCCCGGCGACATCAATCGTTGCGGGAGAATTTTGCGAAATGCCGCCGCTCGACGTGGTGAGATCGAACGCGATGCGGTCCGGCACGTAGTCCTCGACCAGGAACGTGGTCTCGCCGACCGCCGGCCGCTTCGGGTCGGTGAAGGCCTGCACGTGCCAGGTCCCGGTCGGGGCGGAAGCCGCGAGCGGCAGCGTCAACACATGGCCGCCGAGGCCTTGGTCCGCAATGACTGCGCGCTTGTACTCGACGCCATCGGGTCGCTGCACCACGAGCGTCAGCGGCACGTTGAGCGCGGCGGCGCCGTGCGCATCGCGAAGAAGCGCCGTGAGATTGGCGGTCTCGCCGGAGCGATAGACGCCGCGCTCGGCATAGACGAGAGCATCGAGCCCGTTGGGCGCCGGCCGCCCGGAAACGCCGCGATCGGTAAGATCGAAGGCGGGCGCCTTGAGGCTCAGGAAGGCGTAGTCGCCGCCCTTGGCATCGGCGGCGACCAGCAGCGCCGGCGCAGCGCCGCCGTCCCCGCCGGCCAACCCCGCCGGGAATTGCACATGGCCCGCCGCATCGGTGCTGCGCGTTGCCAGCACCTCGTTGCTGCGTGAGATCAGGCGCACGTCGATGCCGGCCTTGGCGTCGGTCGTTGCCAGCGAGTTGACGAAGGCATGGATGCCGTCATTGCCGGACAGCGCCGTGAGTCCAAGGTCGGAAACGATGAACCACTGGGTCGCGAGCGACTCGTAGTTGTTATCGGCGGTCTTGGTTTCCTGGGGCTGCGCCACCATGACGTAGATGCCGGGCTTGAGATCAGGCACCGCCTGATCGACTGGAAACGCGGTGGTGACCTCGGCGTTGAGCGGTCCGGCATCGACCGTAAGCTCGCCGCTCCACACTGGGACACCGCGCGACTCCTTCAGCCGTT
>DATJYT010000327.1:0-5211 GCA_035499475.1 Xanthobacteraceae bacterium
GGCGCCGACGGCATTTCGGTGCTGCCGCACACGGCAGCGCTTGGCTTGCCCGATACTTTCGCGCGCCGCATCGCCCGCAACACGCAGCTTCTCCTGCTCGAAGAGTCAAATCTTGCCCGCGTCGCCGATCCCGCTGCCGGCTCCGGCGCACTGGAGGCCATCACGCACGAACTTTGCACGGCGGCCTGGGCGCTGTTCCAGGAGATCGAGAAGGCGGGCGGCGTTTGGGCGGCGCTCGAAACCGGCTTGATCCAGCAACGCGTCGCTTCGGCCCGCGCCGAACACCAGAAGGCGATCGCGCGCCGCACCGATATTCTCACCGGCACCAACGAATTTCCGGATCTGCGCGAAACGCTGCCCGGTGTACTCGATGTCGCGCCGGCGGCGCTGGCGAACGAGGGGGCCGCCGCCGCCGAACCGCTGCCGCGCATCCGGCTCGCCGAACCGTTTGAAAAGCTGCGTGATGCATCCGACGGCATTCTCGCTCGCACCGGTGCGCGGCCGAAAGTGTTTCTGGCAACGCTCGGCACCCAGGCGGATTTCACGCCGCGCGCGACCTTCGCCAAGAATTTTTTCGAGGCCGGCGGCATTGAGGCCTTCAGCCCGGATGGCGGCACGCCCGACTTCAAGGCTTCCGGCGCGGCGCTGGCGTGCCTTTGTGCATCGGACAAGACGTATGAGAGCGAAGGCTGCATAGCGGCGGCGACACTCAAAGCGGCAGGCGCGCGGCACATCTACCTTGCCGGACGCCCCAAGGACGAGACGCGCTATCGCGACGCCGGCGTGCAGACGTTCATTTACGCCGGATGCGACGCGCTGGTAGTGCTCGAAGCGGCCCATCGTCTCATCTAGCGACGGCCGCATTGCCAGCCCGCGGCAAAGCCATCACACTGCGCCATCCATAGAATTTCAGGAATGACCGCCCATGAGCCGACCCGATCAACCCTTCGGCTGGCGCAAACGCATCGGCCTGCTCAGCCCGACCGTGATCGAGACCGCGGCCTACGATTTCTTCCGCTTGGCGCCCGATGGCGTATCGATGTGCGCCACCACCTCGAATATTGAGCATTGGAGCAAGGAGAATTTTCAGGAACACGTCATCGCGCCGCTGGTGACGGCGGTGAAATATCTCGCCTCGCGCCATGTCGACTACATCATCCACACTGGCATGCCGGTGGTGACGACACGCGGCAAAGGTTTCGAGGAAGAGATCGTCCGACTCATCACCGACACAACCGGCCTGCCCTCGACCACCAGCATCCGCTCCGCGATCCGCGCGCTCGCTCATTTGGGCGTGCGCAACGTCGCGGTGGTGACGCCCTATCCGCAGGAATTGCACCAGTCGGCGCTGGCGTTTCTCAAGGCGAGCGGCTTCAACGTCGTCGCTGACCACACCGAGGATGTCGTGTTCAAGAGTCTCCAGGATGTGACGCCGGCTCACATCGCGGCGGTCGCCGAGCGGGTGCTTGCCTCGGCGCCGCCGGCCGACGGCGTCTATATTCCCTGCAATCAATGGTCGGGCGCTGACGCCGCGCCGCTGATCGAGAAAGCCTGCGGTGTTCCGGTCGTGACCGGAGCGCATGCCGACTACTGGGAAGCGTTCCGCTCGCTCGGCATTAATGACCGAATCGAAGGCCACGGCCGGCTGATGGCAAGCCTGAGCCAAGGTGCGCGGCAGCCGGCAACCGTGCGCGCATAGCGAAGAGGGATCGCCGATGTTGGTATCACGACGAAGGCTCGGATATCTCGCCGCGACGCTGGTCGCCGCGTCGGTGCCGGCTGCGAACGCCGCGGCCGATGATTTTCCCTCGCGCCCGGTCCAACTCATTGTGCCCTATGCGCCCGGCGGTAGCGGCGACCTGATCGCGCGGCTTCTCGGCGACAAGCTCTCGGCGCTGTGGGGCCAACAGGTCGTGGTCGAGAACAAGCCGGGCGCCGGCGGCTTGGTCGGCACCGAGACGGCAGCGCATGCGGCCCCCGACGGTTACACGCTCTATCTTGCGACCGACGGGCCGCTCACGGTCGCGGCGACGCTGCACCGGCACGTACCATACGACTGGAAGCGCGACTTCACCCCGGTATCGATGATCACCGTCGGCTTCCAAGTCCTGATCATCGATCCAAAGCTTCCGGCAAAGACGCTCGCTGAATTTATTGCTCTGGCAAAATCAAAGCCCGGCGCACTCAATTTCGCCTCGATCGGCGTCGGCACCGCGCCGCATCTAGCGGCCGAGCTGTTTCTTGCGACAGCCGGCCTCAAGCTCACGCACGTTCCCTACAACGGCTCATCGGCGCAGGCGATCAGGGCCATGATCGCCGGCGACGTCGCCATGTTCATGGTCGGCACATCGACCGCGCTGCCGTTCATCAAGAACGGCAACGTGCGCGCGCTCGCGGTGACGTCCAACGAGGGCCGCGTCGACGGCCTCCCCGACGTGCCGACCTTCGCCGAAGCCGGCTATCCGCAGGTGGACTATAGTCTCTGGTTCTCGATTGCGGTGCCGAGCGCGACGCCCGCCGCCGTCGTCAACAAGCTCAATGCCGACATCAACAAAGTCGTCACCGATCCGGGCTATATGAAAGCGCTCGCGGACCGCGGCTTCAAGGCCAAGGGCAGCACGCCCAGCGAACTGGCGGCGTTCATGGAAAAGGACTACATCAAGAATCGGGATTTGATCCAAAAGCTGGGATTGCAGGTCGATTAACCCAAGACAAACCCAGGACGCTCCCGATGAGCCGAATTCCCGATTTCACGCAGCTCGCTTTTGCCGAGGCGCCCTCGCCTGCGCCCACCCAGGCCGCGCCGTGGCTGACGCCCGAAGGCGTCAAGGTCAAGAGCGCCTACGAAGCCGACGACCTGAGCGGGCTCGACTGTCTCGATAGCTATCCCGGCCTCGCGCCGTTCCTGCGCGGCCCCTACCCGACCATGTACGTCACGCAGCCGTGGACCATCCGCCAATATGCCGGCTTCTCCACGGCCGAAGATTCCAACGCCTTCTACCGGCGCAATCTCGCCGCCGGTCAGAAGGGGCTTTCGATCGCCTTCGATCTCGCCACCCATCGCGGCTACGACAGCGATCATCCGCGCGTCTCCGGCGACGTCGGCATGGCGGGCGTTGCGATCGATTCGATCTACGACATGCGCACGCTGTTCGCCGGCATTCCGCTCGATCAGATGTCGGTGTCGATGACCATGAACGGCGCGGTGCTGCCGGTGCTGGCGCTCTACATCGTCGCCGCCGAGGAGCAGGGCGTGCCGCCGGAAAAGCTCGCCGGCACCATCCAGAACGACATCCTCAAAGAGTTCATGGTGCGCAACACCTATATCTATCCGCCAAAGCCGTCGCTGCGCATCATCTCCGACATCTTCTCTTACACGTCGGCGCATATGCCAAAATTCAACTCGATCTCGATCTCCGGCTATCACATGCAGGAGGCGGGCGCGACCGCCGACCTCGAGCTCGCTTACACGCTCGCCGACGGCGTCGAATATGTGCGCGCCGGGCTTGCCGCCAATCTCGCCGTCGACCGCTTCGCGCCGCGGCTGTCGTTCTTCTTCGGCATCGGAATGAACTACTTCATGGAGATCGCCAAGCTGCGCGCCGCGCGGGCGTTGTGGGCGAAGCTGATGAAGGAGTTCAATCCTCAGGACGTGCGCTCGCTGTCGCTGCGCACGCACTGCCAGACCTCGGGCTGGTCGCTTGCGGCGCAGGACGTGTTCAACAACGTTACCCGCACCTGCATCGAGGCCATGGCGGCGACGCAAGGCGGCACGCAATCGCTTCACACCAACGCGCTCGACGAGGCGCTCGCGCTGCCGACCGACTTCTCTGCCCGCATCGCCCGCAACACGCAGATCGTCCTGCAGCGCGAGAGCGGCACCACGCGCACCATCGATCCATGGGGCGGCTCCTATTATGTCGAGCGGCTCACCCACGATCTTGCGACGCAGACCTGGGGCCATATCCGCGAGGTCGAGGAGCTCGGCGGCATGACGCGCGCCATCGAAGCGGGCCTGCCGAAGCTGCGCATCGAGGAAGCCGCCGCCCGCACGCAAGCCCGCATCGATGCCGGCGTGCAGGCAGTGATCGGCGTCAACAAATATCGCCCGCAAGACGAGGCGCCGATCGACGTGCTCAAGATCGACAACGGCGCGGTGCGGCAATTGCAGGTCGACAAGCTGACGCGGCTCAAGCGCGAACGCGATCCGCAGGCGGTCGCCGAGGCGCTTGCCGCTCTCACCCGCAACGCCTCTGGCGGCAACGGCAATCTCCTAGCGCTCGCCATCGACGCGGCGCGCGCCAAGGCAACCGTCGGTGAAATCTCAATGGCGCTGGAGCAGGTCTTCGGCCGCCATCAGGCCGAGATCAGGTCGATCTCCGGCGTCTATAGTCGGGAGGTCGGCATGACGGATGCCGTCGAACGGGTGCGCAAGCGCGTCGCCGAATTCGAGGACAATGAAGGCCGCCGCCCGCGCATCCTGGTCGCCAAGATCGGCCAGGACGGCCACGACCGCGGCCAGAAGGTGATCGCCACCGCCTTCGCCGATCTCGGCTTCGACGTCGATATCGGCGCGCTGTTCGCGACGCCGGCCGAAGCCGCGCGCCAGGCGGTCGAGAACGACGTGCACATCCTCGGCGTCTCCTCGCTCGCCGCCGCGCACCTGACGCTGGTGCCGGAACTCAAGGCCGAGCTCGAGAAGCAGGGCCGCGGCGACATCATGATCGTGGTCGGCGGCGTGGTGCCGCCGCAGGACTACGCCGCGCTCAAAGCCGCCGGCGCCGAAGCGATCTTTCCGCCAGGGACCGTGATCGCGGAAGCGGCGGAGGGATTGCTGGACGCGCTCAACAAGCGGCTTGGGCATACGAAGGCTGCGGCGGAGTAATTGCCGCCGCCAGCCATGCTATAGTCCGGCCTATGACGCGCGACGAGATTATCGCCAAGCTCAAAGAGACAGCGCCTGCGTTACGCCGAAGGGGCGTAACGCGATTGGCAATATTCGGCTCCCGTGCTCGGGGGGACGCGCGCCAGGACAGCGATCTGGACGTGCTGATCGACGTCGATGACACAATATTCAAGGGACTGGACCTCGTTCGCGTCCAGCACATCGTCAAGGAAGCGACTGGTTTGGAGACACAAGCCGAGATGCGGCGATCGATCGAACCGAGATTTGCGAAGCGAATAGCGGATGATTTGATCGAGGTATTCTAA
>DATJYT010000328.1:0-4243 GCA_035499475.1 Xanthobacteraceae bacterium
AGGCAGCGGCTCGAAACCGAGCGTGTTGGTTTCGGGCGGCAATTCCTCGGCAACGATCGGCTCGGCCTGGGCGCCGATATCGACGCCGTGGGAGCCCTGCGCCCGCGAAATCCCGTCGATCGCGGCCTTAGCGACAAGATCGCAGTAAAGCGTGATGGCGCGGCTCGCGTCGTCGTTGCCGGGGACCACATAGGTGATGCCGTCCGGATCGCAATTGGTGTCCACGACGGCGGCCACCGGCACATTGAGCCGGCGCGCCTCTTTGATGGCGATGTCTTCCTTGTTGGTGTCGATGACGAACACCAGGTCGGGCAGCCCACCCATGTCCTTGATGCCGCCGAGCGCGCGGTCGAGCTTGTCGCGCTCGCGCTGCAGCGTCAGGCGTTCCTTCTTGGTGTAACCCTGCGCCTCGTTGGAGCCGAGCATCTCTTCGAGCTTGCGCAGCCGCTTGATCGAATTGGAAACCGTCTTCCAGTTGGTCAGCGTGCCGCCGAGCCAACGCGAATTGACGTAGTACTGCGCCGAGCGCTTGGCCGCCTCGGCGATGGCGTCCTGCGCCTGCCGCTTGGTGCCGACGAATAGAATTCGTCCGCCCTGGGCGACGGTGTCGCTGACCGCCTGAAGCGCGCGATGCATCATCGGCACCGACTGGGTCAGGTCGACGATGTGAATGTTGTTGCGGGTGCCGAAGATGTACTCGGACATCTTCGGATTCCAACGGTGGGCCTGATGGCCGAAATGAACGCCAGCTTCCAAAAGCTGGCGCATGCTGAAGTCTGGCAGCGCCATATGTCTTCTCCGGTTGATCCGCCGCGGACCGATGAGGCACAGCCTTCCCCAAGGGGACAACCGAGCCACCGGACGGCCATTTGGGCCAAGGTCCGCGTGTGAGATTGGGCGCCTTATATAGGGTCGGACCCCGAAGAAGCAACCTGAACGTTGCGGCAGCACGCCTTTTAGTTTGCCGCGGCGATCTGCTGGGCGCGCGCGACGACGTCTGGCGGCGATTGGTAAAGCCGCTCGACCAGGGCCTGGACCTCCTCGCCGCTGACGAAATTGAGCTCGAGGTTGATTTTCGCCGCTTCGGCAATCAGGTCGGGGTCATGCATCGCCTCGGCAAAGGCCTTGCGGAAGGCGACGGCGATCGCCGGATCGAGCCCCGGCGGCGCCAATAGCGGCCGGCCCATGGAATTGCGCGAGAATATGAGCTCAAGGACCTGCTCATCCGACGGTTTGGTGACGAAATCGGTCACCAGCGGGACATTCGGCAGGTCCGGATGCTTGTTCAGCGCGACCTGGAGAATGATCTTCAGCGATCCGTCATCGAGCTGCTCCTTATTGCCGTAGCGCGCCACGCTCCACGAATAGCCGACGATGCCGTCAAGCTCGCCGCGCTCGACGGCCAGCATTAATTCCTGCGTGCCGGGATAGCCCGCGATCGCCTTGAGCTTGGTGCCGAACAGAACGTTCAGCGCCGAGGTGAAGATCTGCTGATCGCCGCCGGCACCGGTCGAGCCCACCTTCATGACGGCGCCGTTGAGGACATCCTGAAAGTTCGCGGCCGGCCCGGGCCGGCGCACGAAGAAACCGCCGATCTCGTTGTTCATGCTGCCGAGCCAGGTGAACTTCGCTGCATCGAATTTCGGCGGCGAGATCGGCGCGTCCAGGATCGGCTCCATGGCGACGCCGCGGCCGACGATGGCGATCTCGGAGCCGTCGCGCGGCGCCGCATTCGCCATATAGCTCGTCAGATTGAGTGAGCCGGCGCCGGGACGGTTTTGCGGAACAACGGTGGGGTTGCCCGGAAGATAGCGGTCCAGATATTTGGCGAGCAGCCGGCCGTAGGTGTCGTAGCCGTAGGCTGTCGGCGAAAAACCGATCAGCAGCCTGATCTGCTTGCCGGCGAAGCTGACCGGTTTGTCCGCCTGCGCGCGGGCCGCAAGTGGCATGAGGATGAGCAGCGTTGCAATCGCCCACGCGGAAAATCTTGCTCGGGCGTGAAGTGCTCCCGCAGACCGAATCGCGCCCGGCGCGCGTTCACTCAGCCGCACGCGGCAGCCCCATGGCGTCGAGATGCGCCAGAACTTCGTCGACATGCATGACGTCGGCATATTTGTGGTGCATGTCGAACAGGTTGACCTTGTGGGTTAGTTCGGCGCGGTCGTAGGTGCATTCCTCGACCACAGTGACGTGGAAACCGCTCGAATAGCCGTCGACCACGCTCGCCCGCACGCAGCCTGACGTGCTCTCGCCGCACACAATCAGGCTTTGCACGCCGAGGATCGACAGGTGCGAGAACAGCGGCGTGCCCTGAAAAATGCTGGCGCGCTGCTTGGTGATGAGGATATCGTCGGGCTCGACGGTGAACTCGCGATAGATCGCATAACCGTCCACCGGCACATCGATCTTGCGTCGCGTCGAAACCGCACCGGCCGGCCGGTTGTTGGGCCGGGTCTCCTGCGTGCAGAAGAAGATCGGCAGGCCCGCGCGGCGCGCCGCGGCGATGAGCTTCTTGGTCGGCGCGATGGCGCGATGGGCGTAGATGCCGCAGGTGTTGACATAGCGGTCATTGATCTCGGAGGGCGGCAGCGGGCCGCCGCGATAGACGAGATCGTAGAGATCAATCGCCAGCAGCGCCGGACGCGGGCCGACGAAGGTTTCACGCCGCCAGCCGGCGTAGAGCTTGAGATCGCTTTCGGGAACAACGTCCCTCCAGCAGTGATCGTTGAATTTCTCGATGGAGGCCATTGCGATTGTTCTCCGCAAAGGACGACAGACGACAGAGGACGGATGTTGCAAACGGCGCGACGCAGCGATCCGTCCTCTGTCGTCCGTCATCCGTTGTCCATTGTAAGCGTAGTATAGCGCGAAGCGGCCAAATTCACACCGGCTGCAACGCCCCCTCCTCCCGGGTCGCATCGAAGGTAAAGATCCAGGTGCGGTCGAGGAACGGCGGCGGCGGCACTTTGCGATTGTTGGCGAACTGCTGGCGCGATTGGAGCGTGATGCGGGCAGTGCGCGGCTGACGCTCGGCGACGTAGGATCGAAGCGCCGCGTCAACGTCATCGGCGTGACGGACAAGATTGCGCGCGAACACGTAACCGTCCTCAATCGCCATGTTGGCGCCCTGGGCGAGCGTCGGCATGGTCGGATGCGCCGCGTCGCCGAGCAAGGTGACGCGGCCGCGCGTCCATTCCGGCAGCGGGTCGCGATCGTAGATGCCCCATTTGAAGACGTGCTCGACGTGGCGGAACATGCCGAGCAAGGCTTCGTTCCAGCCGGCCTTGGCGGCGATCAACTCTTCGCGGCTCGACGGCACCGACCAGGATTCCTCGACCCACTGATCGGTGACATGGCCGCCGAAAATATTGAGAACGTCGCCTTTGACGCCGATCGGGTAGCAGATCACGTGGCCGTTCGGCCCGATCCAGCCGAAATATTCGCCGCGTTCGAGCGTGACGCTGCCGGCCGGGCCGAAGCGGCGCGGCACGCAGTCCATTGGCACCATGCAGCGCCAGGCCATCATCTCGGTGAAACGCGGCCGGTCGGCACCGAAATATTGGGCGCGGATCGCCGAACGAATACCGTCGGCGCCGATGACGACGTCGGCTTCCGTCGCCGTACCGTCAGCGAAGCGGGCCACCGCGGCGCCACTCACCGTATCGGCACCGATGCAATCGGCCCCGAGATGCAGCACGTCCTCGCCCACCGCGCGGCGCAGCATGCCGTGCAGGTCGGCGCGGTGCGCGGTCATGTAGGGCGCGCCGTATTTCTCGCGCGCGACGGCCTTGAGCGGCTCGCGATGACGTAGCCGCGCATCGTCCCAATTGAGCGAGACCATGTTGGTCGGCTCGAAGGCGCTGCGCATTAACTCGTCTTCGAGGCCGAGCGCACGGAACACCTTGAAACCGTTCGGCCCGATCTGGAGCCCGGCTCCGACCTCTTCGAGCTTCGTGGAGCGCTCGAAAACCGCGACCTCGATACCGCGCCGGCGCAGCGCGCAGGCCGCGGCGAGCCCGCCAATGCCGGCGCCAATGATGGCGACGCGAACGGGCCGTTTTGCAACACGTTGGATCACGAACTAAATCCCGCTGCGGGTGAACTTTTGCGCTCCTATATTCGTCGCGAAACGGCGAGGAGCGCAATGGCCGAGCGACGCATTGAAACCCGCATCGTGATCGAGGCACCCACCTCGCGCGTCTGGGCATTGTTGACCGACTTCCCGGGCATGCCGGCGTGGAAC
>DATJYT010000329.1:0-2990 GCA_035499475.1 Xanthobacteraceae bacterium
AGCCGACGATTTTCTGGCCCGATGTCTTTTCGAGGAGCGCCGTGCAGCGCTCGATGTTCTTCTTCTCATCCTCGTCGGAGAGCAGCGCCGGTATCACGTCCATCGCGTAGGAATGGGACAGCACCTCGTGGCCGCGATCGGCGATCGCCCTGACGGTCGCGGGCGCACGCTTGGCGATGACGGCGTTGACCATGACGCTGGCTTTTGCGCCGTGCCGTGCGAAGCCATCCATCAGCCGATGGATGCCGACTTCGACGCCATAGGCAGCCCAGGAGATCGCCATGGTGTCGAGCACACCCGCCGGCAGCGGATTGCCCATCGGGCTGATGCCCGGCGCCTTGCCGTCCGACCAGGCCTCCAGACAGACATTGAACACGACGGCAATGCGCTTGCCGTCCGGCCACATCCAATCCGGCTTGTTCTTCATACGCAGCTCCGCAGGTGGCGATCACCCGCATCGCACGGGCACTTCTGGAGGCATTGTTAAATCACAGGACGGTTCGCCGCGTCGAGACGGTCGGCGGCCCCAGGCTATGCGTCGGGTGCGCGCGGAGCCATGAACCAGGCGCCGGCGACCACGGCGAACGCCATCAATCCCGGAGCGATGGCAAGCGGCAGGCTAGCGGCGGCGACGGCGGCGGTCGCGGCCCAGCCGATCGAGGAAAACGCCTCCGCGAAGGTCGCAACGCGCGAGGAGACCTGGCGGCGGCGAAACAGGCTTCGCTTGGCCTGCGTCCGGAACCAGAACTGGATCGAAGTCGCCGCCGTGGCGGCGACGATGATCCCGGCGGCGGTCACCACGGCATGCCACGGCGAAGCGAAGGCGAGCGCCACGACGAGCGGTGCGAAGACGACGGCGATGACGGCGATCACCGCCTCGATCTTCGCCTTCATGATGAAGTTCTTCGGCACCGGCGCCGAAGCGACAAGATCGGGGGCATCCTCGCCCGAAATCGCGAGCCAAGCGAGGCCGCCGGCAAGCTGCCCCGCCGCCATCACCAACACCGGCACGAGGAGCCTGTACGCGCCATCGCCATTCTCGAAGCTACGCGAGAGCAGAACGGCCGGCGGTATCAGATAAAGCATCTGCATCAGGGTCTGCGAGACGAGCCAAGGATCGCGGCGCAGCAGCAGCCATTCCTTGCGCCGGAGCGCGCTTTGCGGCGAGGCCTTTTTGAACGCCGTCAGTCGCCGCCCCTGTGCAGTGCGTGCATGGCTGACGCCGGCGGCGGCAACGGCATATTCGCCGAAGCGCGGCGCGACCAGCACGATCGCCGCGGCGAGCAGCAGAAAGCTCACAGCAAGCACGCCCGCGAGAGCCTCGCCGTCACCGAAAGAGGCGCGCGCCGGCCACCAGAACAGGCTGCCGAGCTCGGGCGCATGCGTAAGCACGACGTCCGACTGCAACAGGGCAGCGCGCGACAGGGTGCCATAGGACAGGATGGCGGCGAGCTGCAGACCGATGACGAATGCAGCGCCGATCGCAGCGGCGACGACCTGCGCCACAAGACGCGTGCGCTTGGCGCCGATGAGGCGGAACAAGGCAACGGTGAGACCGACGGCGAGTGCGGTGGCGGTCGCACCCATGGCGAGGATCACCCCGTAGGCGCCGAGCCAGCGCCAGCCGCCACGCAGCACCAATATGTCGATGAACGGTCCAGCGAGCGGCAGCGCCATCATTGCCATGGCGGCCGCGATCGTCGCCACGCGCACAGCAAAAACCCTGTCGGCTGTGACCGGCGAAGCCAGGATGAGATCGAGGTCGGAGCGCGAATAGAACGCCCGCGTTATCGATTCCATCGCCTGCGATACCATCAACAGCCACGACAGCAAGATGCTCGCGGTGATCGCAATCAGCGTTTGCCTGTCCGGCACGGCATCGGCATAGGGGCCGACGGACCAATCGGCGACAACATGCATGAACGCCACGAACAAAACGATCGCGATGGTGACCCGACGCAGCCGCTCGCGCCGTCCCGCGGTCATCATGGAAATCCAATCGCGCCAGACCAGCCTGGTCTCGTGCTGAGCGAACCAGACCGCCGTTCCCGGCTGCGCGGTCATGCCGCCTGCGCCTGCTCGGCGACGAGCGCGAGGAACGTGTCTTCCAGGGTCGCGCCGCCGGCGCCCGATCCCTGGCCTGCCGCGAGACGCAGCTCTTCGAGCGTGCCCTCGGCGATGAGCTTGCCGTGCGCGATGACGCCGATGCGGTCGGCCATGCGTTCGGCGACCTCGAGAATGTGCGTCGTCATCACAATAGTGCCGCCGGCGTCGACGCGCTCGCGCAGCACGCTCTTGACCTGGCGGGCGGAACCGGCGTCGAGGCCAGTGAGCGGCTCGTCCAGGATGATCACGCGCGGGTCGTGCACCAGCGCGCCGGCGAGTGCCACCTTCTGTCGCATGCCCTTGGAGAAACCTTCGCAGCGTTCGTCGGCGTGCGGCATCAGGTCGAGCCAGGCCAACAAGTCGCGCGCGCGCGCTTGCGCAAGCCCCGGTTCGACGCCCCACAAGCCTGCGACAAATTCGAGAAATTCAAGCGGCGTAAGCTTATCGTAGATCATCGGCTCGTCGGAAATCCACGCCATGATCTGCTTGGCCGCCGCCGGATCAGCGAGCGCATCGATGCCGGCGACGCGGATCGTTCCCGCATCGGGCCGCAACAGCCCGGCGATCATGCGCAATGTGGTGGTCTTGCCGGCGCCGTTCGGCCCAAGCAGCGCGTAAAACTCGCCGGCCCGTACATTGAGGTCGAGTCCATCGACCGCCGGACGGTCGAAGCATTTGACGAGGCCGCGAAGCTCGAGGGCGAACTGGTCTATCGGCGCGACGGGCTTCATGACCGCTACTTAACTCTCCAAGTCGTTTCCCGGATGCAAGTGCAGCTCGGAGCGGTACACCGCTCGGGAAACATCTAACGGGGACAGGTTTCAGCCTCGTGAATCGAACGCCGCGATTTCACGGCACGCTGTCAAAGGGTTATCCGGTCGATT
>DATJYT010000330.1:0-6827 GCA_035499475.1 Xanthobacteraceae bacterium
ACCGACGCATTGATCAGTTCCACCGGCTTGCTGAGATCGTCGGGCGCGAACGCCGGCCAGCCGCCGAACGTTCCGAAGCAGAAGTGAAAGCCGAGCGCGACGTCCTCGGGGATGAGCTTGGACAATCGGCCAATCGGCGGCACATGGGTCGCCACTTCAAGCTCCGACGGCACGTCCCTGCCGGCGCCGCATACCGCCTGCAATTCCCAAGCGCAATCCCACTGGATCGCCAAGTCCCGGTGCGGAATCTTGGCGAGGATCACAGCGACCTCGGCGGCGAGCGCCGCCTCGAAACCCGGCCGCACCCGCAACAGGTCCGCCGGGTCGGGGAAATAAAGCGGCCTGATCACGCTGTTGACCATCGGGATCGAAATCTGGAAGCGCAGGTCTTGCGGCAGGATTCCCTTCTCGCGCAGCGTGCGGAAGACGAAATACGAGTTGACTGCGTCGCGCGCGTAGCCGAGCCGCGATCCCGGATTGCCGAAACGCACGCGCTCGACGCCGGGCCTGACCTTGAATTGCCAGGATTCGTCGCGCGAGCGCGGCAGCAATTGCTCGACGCCATCGACCGGCTTCGGCCGCCTGGTGGTTTCGAGATCCGGATGTCCGTTGAACACTTGATAGCCGAGCCGATTGACCCAGGAGCGGCGCTCGCCGACCTCGCCATCCGGCATGGCGGGCAGGTATTTTCCGAGCGCGCCGCCGAACGTCCGCATCACGTCCTCGACGGTATCGAGCGGAACGCTGCCGACCAGGAGCAGATTTTCACCCATTGATTCTTCCTTTCAGGTCCCGCGTCTCCCGTACAGGCCGGGTAACGCAAGTCATCCCCGCCGCTTCACGCGGCGCGCGAGATAATCGAAATTGATCTTGAATTGCTCCGGCTGGCCGATGTCGCGCTTGAACTGCGCGATATCGTCGAGCGGGAATTCCGGCGCGGGCTCGCCGGCGGCTTCCGTCATGAGCTGAATCATCGCCGCGTTTTCCAGCATGATGCTGCTGACGACCGCTTCCTCGATGGTTTTTCCGGTGACCACGGGCCCGTGATTCTTGAGCAGAACCGCGCGACCGCGGCCGAGCGCCTTGGCGACGCCGGCGCCCATGGCGTGGCTGCGGATGAGGTTGATGGTGTCGGTATAGACGCCAACCTCGTCGCGGAACATGGCGCCCGGCTGGCTATAGGCTTTGATCGGGTGCCCGGTCGACGACAGCGCGACCGAATAGGACGGATGCGTGTGGATAACGCAGTTGACGTCGTCGCGCGCCTTGAGAATCTCTGAATGGATATAGACCTCGCTGTGGCGGCGCGCGGTGCCGGCGACGACATTGCCCTCGAGATCGATGGTGAGAATGTTCTTCATCGTGATCTCGTCGAGGCCGATGCTGTGCGGTTTCATGAAGAACAGCTTGGGATTACCAGGCATGCGCACCGAGATATGACCGCGCGTAAAATCGTCCTGGCCTTCGGCAACCAGCACCTTGCCGGCTATGATGATCTGCTGCTTGATGGCGTCATGAGTTTTCTTGGACATCGACCTTCCCTGCGACTTCGAGATAAATGGTTGGCGCTACTTGGATTTGAATATCTAGGCTGAACGGGCACGGCATGGCCATAGCCGAAACGCGTGAGGAAGGAGAGCCGCCTGTCGCGGGGCCGCGCCCGGTCACCCCGATGATGGAGCAGTATATCGAGATCAAGGCCGCCAATCCGGATTGCCTGCTGTTCTATCGGATGGGCGATTTTTACGAACTGTTCTTCGATGATGCCGAAATCGCCTCGCGCGCGCTCGGCATCGTGCTGACCAAGCGCGGCAAGCATCTCGGCCGCGACATTCCCATGTGCGGCGTGCCGATCGAGCGCGCCGACGAATATCTGCACCGCCTGATCGCGCTGGGTCACCGCGTCGCCGTCTGCGAGCAACTCGAGGATCCTGCCGAGGCGCGCAAGCGCGGCGCCAAGAGCGTGGTGCGCCGCGACGTGGTGCGGCTAGTGACGCCTGGCACGTTGACCGAGGATTCGCTCCTCGACGCCAAGCGCAACAATTACCTGCTGGCGTTGGCGCGCTCGCGCCTTTCATCGACCGAGGACCGCTTTGCGCTCGCCTGGATCGACATATCGACCGGCGAATTTAGCGTCGCCGAGTGCGACCGTGCCGCGCTCGCCGCCGAGATCGCGCGTATCGAGCCGGGCGAGATCATCGTTTCCGACGCGCTTTACGGCGACGCCGAGGCCGCGCCCTATCTGCGCTCGCTGCCGACGGTGACGCCGGTCACCCGCGACGTATTCGACGGCGCAACCGCCGAGCGGCGGCTCGCGTCGTTCTTCGGCGTGGCGACAACGGCGGCGTTCGGAGCGTTGTCGCGCATCGAGCTGACCGCCGCTGCGGCCGCCGTCACCTATGTGGAGCGCACCCAGATCGGCAAGCGGCCGCCGCTGTCGCATCCGGTGCGCGAAGCGGCCGGCGCGACGCTTGCGATCGACCAGGCGACACGCGGCAATCTCGAGCTCATCCGCACGCTCGCAGGCGAACGGCGCGGCTCTCTGCTGGCCGCGATCGATCGCACCATAACGGCGGCGGGCTCGCGCGCGCTGGCGCAACGGCTCGGCGCGCCGCTCACGGACCCGGCGGAGATTAGGCACCGGCTCGATGCGGTCGCGGCCTTCGTCGAGGATACGCCCGCACGCACCGATCTGCGTGCCGGCCTTAAATCAGTGCCCGATCTCGCGCGCGCTCTGGCCCGCATCGTGGTAGGCCGCAGCGGCCCGCGCGATCTCGCCGCCATCCGCGACGGAATTTTCGCGGCGGCAGAATTTGCGGCACGGCTGTCGGCGCTTGCCGCAGTGCCGCGCGATCTTGCGCTCGCGATCGCCGCGCTGCGCCGCCCCGATACCGGTATTGCCACCGAACTGGCGCGGGCGCTGGCAGACGAACTGCCGGCCTTTCGCCGCGACGGCGGCTTCGTGCACGCCGGCTACGAGGCGGCGCTCGACGAGGCACGCGCGCTGCGCGATGAATCGCGCCGCGTCATTGCCGCCTTGCAAGTGCGCTATGCCGAAACGACCGGCATTCGCGCGCTGAAGATCCGGCACAACAACGTGCTTGGCTATTTCGTCGATGTCACCGCGCAGCACGGCGACAAGCTGATGAGCGCGCCGCTCAACGCGACCTTCATCCACCGCCAGACGCTTGCCGGACAGGTGCGCTTCACCACCACCGAGCTCGGCGAACTCGAAGCCAAGATCGCCAACGCCGCCGACCGCGCGCTGGCACTCGAGCTTGAAATCTTCGACCGCCTTGCCGCCACCGTGACTTCCGCCAGCGCCGCCATCAAGGAGGCGGCGGAAGCGCTCGCTGCAATCGATGTCGCAACTGCGCTCGCCGCGCTCGCGGTCGAGCGCGACTACGTGCGTCCCACCGTCGACGACAGTCTTGCGTTTGTTATTACCGGCGGACGCCATCCGGTCGTCGAGCAGGCCCTTGCCAAGGACGGCGGGCCATTCGTTGCCAACGATTGCGACCTGTCGCCTCCGCTGCCCCCTTACCCTCCGCCACAAGCGCCAGAGCGGGCGGAAAGCGTCGGCCGCATCTGGCTCATCACCGGCCCCAACATGGCGGGCAAATCGACCTTCCTGCGCCAGAATGCACTGATCGCCGTTCTGGCACAGATGGGCAGTTTCGTGCCGGCGCGCTCGGCCCATATCGGGGTCGTCGATCGGCTGTTCTCCCGCGTCGGCGCGGCCGACGATCTCGCGCGCGGCCATTCGACTTTCATGGTCGAGATGGTCGAGACCGCCGCCATCCTCAATCAGGCGGGGGAGCGCGCCCTCGTCATCCTCGACGAGATCGGCCGCGGCACGGCGACCTTTGACGGGCTTTCCATCGCCTGGGCGACGATCGAGCATTTGCACGAACGCAACCGTTGCCGCACGCTGTTCGCCACGCACTTCCACGAGATGACCGCGCTGGCGGCAAAGCTCACGCGGCTGCACAACGCCACCATGCGGGTCAAGGAATGGCAGGGCGATGTCGTGTTCCTGCACGAGGTCGTGGCGGGAGCGGCGGACCGCTCCTACGGCATCCAGGTCGCGAAGCTCGCCGGATTGCCACCGAGCGTGATCGAGCGCGCCAAGCTCGTGCTCGCCCAGATCGAAGCCGAGGACCGCACCTCGCCCACGCGCAAGCTCATTGACGACCTGCCGCTGTTCGCCGCGCGGCCCACGGCAGCGTCGCCGGCCGATAATGCGCTAACTGCGCTGGTCGAGGCGCTCGAGGCGCTGCATCCCGATGAGATGTCGCCGCGCGAGGCGCTGGAAGCGCTCTACGTGCTCAAGACGCAGCTCGCCAAGGCAAAGATGTAGCCCGAATTAAGCAGAGCGAAACCCGGGAACGATCTATGAACCATGTCTCCGCTCCCGGCTTTCGCTCTGCTCAAGCCGGGTTACGCGCGTGCGGACGCCCCAAAGCAAGCCGCTCCAGGCGACGCAAACACCGAGCCCAATCGCCAGGGCCAGCCAAACGCCGATCGGTGCGACGAGATAGTGCACGGCAAGGAAGCCGAGCGCGAGCCCGACCAACGCAGGCTGCGCATGCGCCAGCACGCTCGCCGTTGCCCTGCCGCCGATGCGCGGATGCAGGATCACCACGAAGCTGCAGATCACGATCGGAAAGACGGCGAACATGCCAGACGCGAACGAACCGATGCTGTAGCTCGCCGTGGTCACAATGGCGACCACGACGGCGGCGGTGAGCGCCCGCAACGGAATGTCGAGCGTATTGCGCATCACCTTGGGCGGCGGACCGCCGGTGCGAAAGCGCCAGTTGAGCGGGATGGTGAAGCCGAACACGATGGCGAGCATCACCGCGGCACTGAGCGGCGTCCAATCGACCAGGCGCAAAGCGGCGGCACCCGCGAACCAGACGACGAGCGCGGCGCTCAGGCTCAGCGCCAGACCATGACGCTGCGCCAGCACCACATAGGCGGCGGCGAAAATCGACACCGCCGCGGTCGCGGCGGCGCTGCCGACGGCGCTCGCAGCGATGAAGGCGGGCGGATGCTCGATGGCAAGGATGATATAGGCGGCACCGGCCGCCGTCGGCAGCGCCGCGATCAATGCCCCCAGAAACGGACCGCTCCTCTCGACCGCAACCGACGCGACGACGACGATGGCCGCCGTCATCGCCATCTTGCCGGCGAGCTCGTACCAGAACATCAGCGCGGGAGAGATCATGAGAAACCAATACCCTCACCGTTCCGGCCGAGCAAAGCGAGAGCCGGAATCCACAACCTCCGCGCCAGGAGTTTTTGGCGCCGACCCGCGGAAATCTCACTTTTGGTGACCGTGGATTCCGGCCGATGACAGTAGGCCCTCGCTCCGCTACCGTTAGGCCAATGCTGGACACGCAACGTTCGGCGCGCCTTGCGGTCGAGCTCATCGACAGTGCGGCGATCGTCGCCGATCTCAAACATCTCGCCGAGACCCATGCCGGCCGCGAGCGCGAATTGCGCACGGCAATCGCGCAGCGTCTGAAGGCGGCGCTGACACAGGCGCGGGCGCGCGCCGAAGCGCTGTTGCTCCAGGACCGTCACGGCCGCCGCTGCGCCGAGCGGCTCTGCCAGGTGCAGGACGAGATCATTCGCATCCTGTTCGAGTTTGCCGGCAGCGAGCTTTACCCGTCGCAAGGGCCGTCCGAAGACGACCGCATGGCGGTGATCGCGACCGGCGGCTACGGCCGCGGCTTGCTGGCGCCGGGCTCAGACATCGATCTCTTGTTCCTGCTGCCCTACAAGCAGACCGCGTGGAACGAGTCGGTCGCCGAGGCGCTGCTCTATTGCCTCTGGGACATGGGCCTGAAGGTCGGCCACGCCACGCGCTCGGTCAACGAGTGCATCAAGCAGGCCAAAGCCGACATGACGATCCGCACCGCGCTGCTTGAAGCGCGGCATCTGTTCGGCGATGCCAAGTTGTTCGACGAGCTGACCGCGCGCTTCGACAAAGAGGTGGTGCAGGGAACAGCGCCGGAATTCGTCGCCGCCAAGCTCGCCGAGCGCGAGGAGCGTCACCGCCGCGCCGGCCAGTCGCGCTATCTGGTCGAACCCAACGTCAAGGACGGCAAGGGCGGCTTGCGCGACCTGCACACGCTGTTCTGGATCGCAAAATACGTCTATCGCGTGCAGGAACCCGAGGAATTGATCAAACGCGGCGTCTTCGACCGCGACGAATACAAATTATTCCGCCGCTGCGAGGACTTCCTGTGGTCGGTCCGCTGCAACATGCATTTCCTGACCGGCCGCGCCGAAGAGCGGCTATCGTTCGACATCCAGCGCGAGATCGCGGTGCGACTCGGCTACACCGAGCATCCCGGCCTCAGGGACGTCGAGCGTTTCATGAAGCACTACTTCCTGATCGCCAAGGACGTCGGCGATCTGACCGCGATCCTGTGCGCCGGCCTCGAGGAGCTTCAAGCCAAGCCCGCGCCGGTGCTCAGCCGCGTGATCGCCCGGCTGCGGCCCGCCCGCAGCCGACGCACGCTGACCGAGACCGACGATTTCGTCATCGACAATAACCGCATCAACATCGCGCGCCCGGGCGTGTTCAAACGCGACCCGGTCAATCTGATCCGGCTGTTTTATCTCGCCCAGAAGCACAATCTCGCCTTCCACCCGGAGGCGATGCGCGCGGCCACACGCTCGCTGAAGCTGATCGACCAGAAGGTGCGCGAGGACAAGGAGGCCAACCGCCTGTTTCTGGCGATCCTCACCTCGAAGAACGACGCCGAAACCGTGCTGCGGCGCATGAACGAAGCCGGCGTGCTCGGCGCGTTCGT
>DATJYT010000331.1:0-24260 GCA_035499475.1 Xanthobacteraceae bacterium
CTATTCGGAGCGGCAGCTCTATGAGGCTGCGCTTGACCGCCTCTCCCGCGAGGTCGCGGCAGTCCAGCGCATCACCGAGACCGAGGCGGTCAAGGAGATCGAGGCGGCGCTCGCCAAGGGCCCGCGGCGCGGTCCCAAGCCGGAAGCCGAAGAGGAGCCGGTGGTCGAGGAAGAGGCGGCGTAAGTCCCTATCTCGTCCGAGGCAATGAAATCTGGCAAGGCCCGGCGGCAACGCCGGGCCTTTTCGTATCCGGGGCTGCCCCCAAACCTGGGCTTCGCTTGTGCGCCGGACGGTCGTCAAATTTCCTACGGTTAGCCATAAATTAAGCTTCATTTGAAAGGAAAGACCAGGGTGTAGCGTCAAGGGATGGGGGCGCCGGGCATGCGGCGAAGGGTCATCACGCGCGGCCGCATTGTCCTAGTCGTTGTGGCCGGCGTTGTCGGATACCTGCTCGGCGGCTCCAAACTGACGGCCCTTCACAATGCCGATGGCGACCTTTCGGCGTCCCAGACGGTGGCGCTGCGCTTCCCGCTCGAATGGAATGACGCGACGCCGGCGGCGATGCCGGTGGCGCCGCCCATGCCCTCTGCGGTGAAGAGCCCGATGGTGCTGGGCAGCGCCCAGTTCGCGCTGTGGAATCCGCAACCGATGATCCAGCAGTCGTCCGCTCCACGGGCCGTCGTGCAGATGGCTTCGGCCGAGGAAACCGCAGTGCCGCGCGAGGCTGATGCAGCGCCGCCGGCCCGTTCGCCGTCGGCTGTCATGCGTGCGGTCCGCGAAGCCAAGACGATTGCGGCTACCGCGGTCCATCGTCATCCCGAGCGGCAGGGTTTCGTTCTCAACGATGCGCAGATCGCCAGTATCAAGGAACGGCTTCACTTGACGCCCGATCAGGAGCAGATGTGGCCTGCGGTCGAAGCGGCGCTGCGCAATCTCGCCTATGCGAGCATGCGCGAGGCCAAGCGCCGGGGCGTAGCTGCCTCGACGGCACAGATTGCCGCCGCCGATCCCGACAGCGCGCCGGTGCAGGATCTCAAATCAGCGGCGATCCCGCTGATCATGAGCTTCAACTCAGAGCAAAAAGACGAGGTCCGCAGCCTCGCCCATGTCATGGGGCTGGATCAGCTCGCATCGCAATTCTGATGATCGCGAGTCACCGGCTCCGGTAACGCGACTTTGCTGCCTGGATGTTTGCGACCGGCCGCATGAGTTCGCGCGTGCATTTCACGGCCATCAGCGCCAACAGCACAAAGCAAATCAAGTCGCCCCATTCCAGACGATTGGTGACGTTGAAGCTGTAAAGCGGGTCATAGAGGAAATAAGCCGAGCAGGCCGCCGATGCGATTGCGCACAAGGTGCCGTGACGGCTACCAAAAAGGATCGCCACGGTGGCGATCGGCAGCAAATAGAAGAAGACCGGGTGGTGTGGGCCTACTCCCAATTGTTTCGCGTACCACAACAGCGCGGTGACGGCCGCCACGACCGCCATCGTCACCGCAATGGGCAACACCCTTTTCACGAGCCACATGCGCCTTCCCCCCGACCCGGCCTATTCGCCGTTTTGCCGTATCATAGCGGAAGCCGCAGGGGCTCAACAAACAAAAAGTTCCACCAAGGGACTCTTCCGAAGAACGCCTCGGCAACGCCGAACTACTCCACGACGATTTTAACCTCGCTGCCGGGCTTCAGCTTTTCCCCGGTTTCAAGCCCGTTAAGAACGCGGAAGCGTTCGGCCGCGTGATCAGTCGTTGCCATCCGGCTCGCCATCTTCTCCACTGTATCGCCAGGTGCAACCGTTACCACCTTAAGATGTAACGGCTTTGCCTGCTCAATTTCTGCGAGGCTCATGCGGCGGAAGGTGCCGATCGACTCGCGAAAAACGCGGTCGGTCTCAGGCGAACTGCGCTTGGTGGCGAAGATGAAGCGATAGACGTCGCTGCCGAACCGGATGGCATACAGGCGGAAGTCCCACTGATCGCCCTTGGCGGCCGCGGTGGCGCCGGGAAAGCCATTGATGGTTACATCCTCCACCGTCGCGGGATCGATGTTCTCGATCCAGCCGGAGGTCAGATAGTCGGCAAGCGTCTGCTCCGCCGGCACGCGCACGACATCGAGCCGTAACGCCTGGCCGCCGCCGCGTTTGACGCCGAGAACCGCCTGCGCGGTATTGTCGAGGGTGAAACCGTCCGGCGCGGTGAACGTGAAGCCGAGTTTCGGATGCAGAAAACGCCGGCCGCGCACGAAACCCTCACTCGGGTCTTCGCCGAACACGATGCCGTCGATATCGCCGAGATAGGCGTCCTTGGCTTGCGCGCGGTCCTGCGGGCTGTCGCTTGCCGGCGCCCGGTATTGGCGCGCATTCGCCAGCGCATTGCTAATGCGCTCGGGCGTGGCCGGATGCGATGAGAGAAAGTCCGGCGCGGCGGGATTGATAGCTGTGCTTTGCTGCGCCTTGAGTTCCGAATTGCGTTCCATCGCGGTCAGGAACCGCACCGCGCCATACGGGTCGTAGCCGGCGCGCGCCGCGATGCCGACACCGATCGCGTCCGCTTCGAACTCCTGCGAGCGCGAGAAGCTTGCGAGCGCGAGCTTCGATTTCGCCAGCGCCAGCGCACTGGCCTCCGGATCGCCGACCACGTCGGTGACGACGCGATTCACCAGATCCGCCTGGCGTACCTGCTGTTCGCGGATCTCCGCGTGGTGGGCGATGACGTGGCCCATCTCATGGGCGAGAACGGATGCGACCTCGGACTCGTCGTCAGCGAGCGCGATGAGCCCGCGCGTCACATAGAGTTGCCCCGTCGGCAATGCGAACGCATTGATCGATTGCGAATTGAGCATGGTGACGCGGTAATGCTGATCGGGCTTCTCGGAGGCCGCGACGAGCCGTTCTACCGTCCGTTCGATCATGGCCTGAAGACGAGGATCGTTGTAGACGCCGCCATAGGCCGCGAGGATACGCTGATGCTCATGCAGCACGGCCGGCGGCATCTCGGCTTCCGCCTGCTTGGCGGAAGGCGGCGCCGCGGCCTGTCGCGCAATGGGTGGAGGTGTCGCGGTGCAGGCAGCAAGCAGCAGCGCCGCGCAGGCGACGGCGGCATGAGGCAGCCGATAGCTCGCTATTCTCGATAGTCCCCGTCTCACCAAGTCACCCGCACGTTACTTCGAGGAGCACGATCTTTCGGAATACCGGCTTCCACTTTTCCGGATCATGCTCTAATTGCCGGCGGTCTCGATCTGCTCCGGATAAGCAGCCTCGATCCAAGGTGCGGCCCCCGCCCCGCCACGTTGCTCGACCCAGCCGCGAACCCGGATGCGGCGGCCGGCGAGCTTTTGCAAATCAAGCCCCGCCGCGGCAAAAATGCGCTCGTTCCGTTTCAGGACCGTAACAGCGAAATCCTCGGACCACCGTCGCCCGAAATTTATATAGATCGTGGACCCGCTTTCGCGCACGGAGACCACTTTGCCCTCGACCAGCGCAAATCGGCCGCGATGCGCCAGAACGTCCGCAGGGGTCTCAGCGTTGAGCACGTCATAATATGAATCGGCCCACAGGCCAAGCTTGGCCGATCTTGCCATAGCTTCGCGGCGAAGAAGCTCCGCTGCGCAGGTCCGACTGCCTACGTGATCGCCGACTCGCGCAAGACCGGAAGAAATCATCTCGCCCTGGGTGAAAAGTTCCTCACCGTCGCGCACCGCATACGCATAAGCGAGCAGGCGCTGGTAGCGATCGGACGGCGCTTGCGCTTGCCGCAACATGACCATGTCGCCGCCGGCGAGCGCGACGAGGGCGTCCTTTGCCGCAGCACCGCCTGGCGGTGAGTCATTTCCGGGCTGCGGCACTTCGATGGCCGCAAGGCGAACTTCGCGCCCGTCGTCGAGCACGAAGGTCCGGCCGTCGATGACGCGGCTCACCGTAGCCTGCGCAATCACATCGCCGCCGCAAGCGACGGCGATTGGCCGCTGCTGCGGCTCCGCGCAGACGCCTCCGCACATTGCAAACATGGCCGAAAGTCCCCCGGCCAGAACCCCGTCCCGCCAGCCGATCATCCCCGTTCAGCCAAGTTCCCGAATGCGGCAGTACTGCGGCGGTGACTGGACCGCCCTGGCGAGACATATGGTATAGAGATCACGTCCGCGAAACGGACGTTCGGTAAGATGGGCAGAGCGAAGCGGAACCCATCATCTCTCCTCACCCGCGGCGGGCCTCGCTTCGTTCAGCCCGCCCGATTTCACCTGGTCCCGTAGCTCAGCCGGATAGAGCAGCGGTTTCCTAAACCGAAGGTCAGAGGTTCGAGTCCTCTCGGGACCGCCAGCAGCAACCGGTAACGCGCAAATCCCATGACCAGTCCAAAGCTCGATGAGGCCGCGCTCCTGAAAAATGCGGCGGAAAGAAACGAATTTCTCAATCTGCACGAGTTCGTCGCCAAGGCGCGCGCTAATCTCAATCAGAACGCCTGGGACTACATCGTCGGCGGCGTCGAGACCGAGACGACGCTGCGGCGCAATCGCATGGCGCTCGACTCGATCGCGTTCCGGCCGCGCGTGCTGCGCGACGTCAGCAAGGTCGACACGTCGGTCGAAGTGCTTGGCCGCAAGCTGCGGCTGCCGGTCGTGCTGTGTCCGGTCGGCTCGCTGGAAAGCTTTCATCCGGGCGGCGCCGAGCCGGTGGTGAAAGCGGCGGGCGAGTTCGGCGTCGCGCATATGTTGAGCTCGGTCTGCGATCCGGGCCTCGAAGACGCCGCCAAGGCGGCGCCCGATGCCGTGCGCATGTTCCAACTCTATGTGCGCGGTGACGCTGCCTGGGTCGATGACCATGTGGAGCGCGCCATCGCCAGCAAATACACCGCGTTTTGCCTGACCGTCGATACCGCCCATTACAGCCGGCGCGAGCGCGACATCGCCAAGCGCCACATCACCGGAGGCCGGCGCCGCGCTTCGGGACGCCACTTTCAGGAGGCGCTCGATTGGCGCACCGTCGAGCGCATCAAGAGCAAGTTCAAGATCCCGCTCGCCATCAAAGGCATCGCCACTGCCGAGGATGCCAAAATCGCACTCGATCACGGCGTCGAGCTCATCTACGTCTCCAACCACGGCGGCCGCCAACTCGATCACGGCCGCGGCTCCACGGATGTATTGCCCGAAGTCGTCGAGGCGGTGGCCGGCCGCGCCCTGATCGTCATCGACGGCGGCTTTTATCGCGGCAGCGACATCGTCAAGGCGCTCGCGCTCGGTGCCAATCTCGTCGGCCTCGGCCGCATGCAGTGCTACGCGCTCGCCGCCGCAGGCCAGGCCGGCGTGGTGCGCATGCTCGAGCTCATGGAGGACGAGGTGATGCGGTCGCTCGGATTGCTCGGCGCGACGAGTTTCGCCAAGCTTGATCCGTCGTATTTGCATGCGGCGGCGCCGGCTAATCCGGCGCACGTCTTCAGCGCGTTTCCGCATCTCGAAATCGCGCCGTACCGCTATTGAGGTGCTTGCATCGCCGCTCGTCCGAGGCGGGCGCCGCGGACGAGCCGCGTCCCATTACTGCTTGGCGAGCGGCTCCATCCCGGCTTTCTGCCACGCCTGTTGTGCCGCCGGCTCGGCCAGCGACTTGATAAAAGCGGCCGCCGGCGCCGGCGCGGCGTTGTTCGTCGGTATGGCCGCATCGAAGACGATGTAGTTCTGCAATTCGGTCGGCAGCGGACCGATCAGAGCCACGCCTTTGATCGGCAGAATTTCGCTGATATTGAAGAAGCCGACTTCGGCCCTGCCGCCGGCGACGAGGTCGACGCCGCCGCCGATCGCGGCGACGCGCGTGAGCTTTGGTCGGACCGCATCGGTCACTCCCATCTGGTCGATCATGTGTTCGATTGCGCGGCCTGCCGATCCGCCCCCGGTGCGCGGGTCGGGATAGACGATCGAATGCGCCTCCAGGAGCAATCGGCGAATGGCAGCCGGATTCGAGATATCCGGCTGCCTGTTTCCGGCGCGAACAACCACGCCGATACCGACGCGCGCGAGATCGACGGAACTGTCGCCGCGCAGCCCTCCGGATTGGATGAGCGTCGCGATTGCCGGAGCCGGAAGAATGACGACGTCAGCCTTTTGGCCGGCTGCAAGGTCGCCTTCAATGGTTGCCGGTTGGCCGACGGTGAACAAAAGACGATGCCCGCTCTGCGCTGAAAAGCCTGCCGCGATCGTCTTGACGGCTGCCGCCGGCGCACCGGTCGTGAACACGCGGATGTCCGCGGCGTCGGCGAAGTCGGCCGCGCCGATGAAAGCGAGCACGGCCATCGCGAGGACGCTTGATGTAGCCCGCATCGTCGTCCCCCTCATCCAAAGGATGAATGATCGCATGCGCGGCCGGCCGACGGTACGACCGAAGCGTGCGGCATGTTAGCTATGCAGTGTTAAGACTGCTGATGTGGTTCGAAGACACTTCGCCAAAAAGATGGCATAAGCTCGGCCTTCCACAGGAAACGTCCAACTAAAGAGAACGACCTCATGAATCTTCAGTTGAGCATCGGCATTACCAACAATCCGCGCACATGGCCGATCATCGACGGCACGGTGAAGCCGGACGGCATCGATCTTATTCCGACCATTCTGCATCCCTCTGAACTGTTCTGGCGGCAGTTGCATTTCGCCGAATTCGCGGTGGCGGAAATGTCGTGCTCTTCGTTCATGATCGTGACCGGTCACGGCGATCCGCGTTTCCTCGGCTTGCCGATTTTCACCACGCGCCGCTTCTTCCACACCAGCATCCTGGTCCGCCGCAAGGCCGGCATCGAAACGCCCGCCGGCCTCAAGGGCAAGCGCGTCGGCGTGCCCGAGTATCAGCAGACGGCTGCGCTGTGGGCGCGCGGCGTGCTCCAGCATGAATTCGGCGTCGCGCCGCAGGACATGGAATTCTGGATGGAGCGCACGCCGGATAAGAGCCACGGCGGCGCCACCGGCTTCAAGCCGCCGCCCGGCGTCACCGTCCATCAAATCCCGGCCGACAAAAGCATCGGCTCGATGATGCTGGCCGGAGAGCTTGACGCCGCGCTGCATTACCTGTCCGGCCGCAACCTGGTTGATCGCAGTCGGGCCGATCTCGCCCATCATCCCGACTTCAAATATCTTTTCGCGGACCCGATCGCCGAAGGCATCCGCTATTATCGCAAGACCGGGCTGGTGCCGATCAATCACCAGGCGGTGGTCAGGCGCGACGTCTACGAGAAGGAACCGTGGGTCGCCATCAACCTGATCAAGGCCTTTGTTCGCGCCAACGAGATCGCCAATCAACAGCGCGTCGAGCACGTCGCCGATCATCTCGCGACCGGACTTCTCTCCGGGGATGCCGTTACGCCGGTGATCCACCACGGCGTCAAGGCGAACCGCAAGGTCATCGAGACCATCGCGCAATATTCGCTGGAGCAGGGCCTGACGCCGCGGCTGATCAAAGTCGACGAGCTCTACGCGCCGAGCGCGCTGGAGTCGTAATTCTACTCCGCCGCCTGCGCCTTCGGCCGGCCATCGACGGTCGCGCCGGAGGCGACAAGCGTTTCAACCTCGGCCTCGCTCAGCCCGGCCTCGCGCAATACTTCGACACTGTGCTCGCCGAGTCTCGGCTGCAGGCGCTCCGTCGACGCCGCGGTCTCGCTGAAGCGAACCGGCAGGTCGGTGAAAGTAATCTCGCCCTCGCTCGGATGCGTCGCCTGCTTGAAAAAGCCCGTTGCGGCGAGCTGCGGGTCGGTCTTGAGATCGGCGAGGCTCGACATGCGCGCGCAGGGGATTTCCTGCTCGCGCAAGAGCGCGATCCATTCGTCCGTGGTCTTCGCCGGGAAACACGCACCGGCGAGCTCATAGAGCGCGACGACGTTGCGGGCGCGCGCAGCGATATCGCAGAAGCGCGGATCGTCGCAGACTTCGGGCGTGCCGATCATCGCCCAGAATTTTCGCCAGTGACGCTCGGTATAGGCCATCATGCAAAGGTAGCCGTCCTTGGTCCTGTAGGGACGGCGCCACGATCCCATCACGCGCGTATAGCCGAGCGGTCCCAGCGGCGGCACGAAGTTGTGACCGAACAAATGCTCGCCGAGCACGAACGACACCATCGTCTCGAACATCGGCACTTCGACAAACTGCCCGCGCCCGGTCTTTTCGCGTGCATACAAGGCTGCCGCTATGGCGCCGACCAGCGATAGTGCGGTGGTCTTGTCGGCCAGGATGGTTGGCGCGTAGCGCGGCTCGCCGGCGATTTCGGACATCAGCGCCGCTACGCCCGATTGGCCCTGGATGACGTCGTCGTAGGCCGGCTGGCCGCTATAAGGGCCGCCGTCGCGATAGCCGTGGACCGCCGCATAGACGATGCGCGGATTGCGCGCGCATACCGTTTCGTGGGCGAAGCCGAGCTTTTCGATCTTCTGCGGCCGCATGGAATGCGCGAATACGTCGGCGTTCGCGACCAGCCGCCACAGCGCGTCCTTCGCGCCCTGCTGCTTGAGATCGAGAACGAGCGAGCGCTTGCTGCGGTTGAGGCCCATATAGAGCGCCGCCATGCCGGGCGAGCGCGCTGGCCCGGTGTAGCGAGGGGCATCGCCCTCGGGACTTTCGATCTTGATGACGTCGGCGCCCATGTCGCCGAGCGCTTGCGTGGCGAACGGCCCGGCCACAACCGAGGTGAGATCGAGGATGCGGACGCCCGCGAGTGGACCGGCCATTTGACAATCACCCGTGGCCTGAAATGATTTCGCCCGCCGCAACCGGGGACCGGGACCGATGCAAACTATCGACGCGTTCTGTCATTTTTTTCCGCAGGGGATTTTCGAGAAACTGTCGGCGACGACGGGCGGCACCAGAGACATCGGCAAGCGCATCCAGGGCGTGCGAACCATCTTCGACCTCGATGCGCGCTTTCGCATCATGGACGGCTTTGAGAATTACGCGCAAGTGCTCTCGCTCGGCCTGCCGCCGATCGAGGCCATGGTGGGGCCTGATCTGTCGCCGGAATTCGCTCGCGTCGCCAATGACGGCCTTGCCGAGCTTGTCGCCCGATACCCCGACCGCTTCGCCGGTTATGTGGGCGGCCTGCCGATGAACGCGCCCGACGCCGCCGCCAGGGAAGCCGAGCGCATCCTGATCCGCGGCAATGCCAACGGCCTGCAGCTCCACACCAATGTCGACGGCCTGTGCCTTGACGAGCCGCGCTTCCTGCCGATCTTCGAGATCGCCGCCAAGGCCGGTAAGCCGATCCTGCTGCATCCCGCGCGCACCGCAAGCTTTCCCGACTTCGCCGCTGAAAGCCGCTCACGCTATGAGATCTGGACCATTTTCGGCTGGCCCTATGAAACCAGCGCCACCATGGCGCGGCTGATTTTCTCCGGCGTCATGACGCGCTTTCCCCGCTTGAAGGTACTGGCGCATCATCTCGGCGCCATGATTCCGTTTTTCGACGAACGCATGGCAACAGGCTGGGCGACGCTCGGCAGCCGGACGTCGGACGAGGATTACAGCGGCGTGCTCAAGAGCCTCGGCAAGCCCCTTCTCGACTGCTTCAAGGATTTTTACGGCGACACGGCCCTGTGCGGCGGCCGCGCGGGTCTCGTCTGCGGGCTTGAATTCTACGGCGCCGATCATGTGCTGTTCGCATCCGACGCGCCGTTCGGTCCGGAAGGCGGCCGCGCCTATATCCGCGATTGCATGGCCGCGGTGGCGTCGCTCGATATTTCCGAAACCGACAAGGAGAAGATATTCTTCCGCAACGCCAAAGCGCTGTTCGGCCTGAACTGAACGCGCGCGGAAATTGGGGAGGAAGATGACAATAAGCGCGAGCGTGCTTCGCGGCTTTGCCGTTGCCTGCGCATTGACCGCTGTCGTTCCCGCGCGCGGTAACGCGCAAGACTTCTTCAAGGGCAAGGACATTTCGCTCTATGTCGGCTCGGGCGCCGGCGGCGCGTACGACACCTATGCCCGGCTCGTCGCACGCCATTACGGCCGTCACATCCCCGGCAATCCCAATGTGATCGTCGTTGACATGCCCGGCGCGTCCGGCCGCAAGATGATGGCATACCTCTACAACGTGGCGCCGCGCGACGGCACGACGATCGGCACCGCGCTTTCGACGCTGACCTTCGATCCGTTGATGGGGGAGGACAGTCAGTTCGATTCCACCAAGCTCACCTGGATCGGCAGCGCCAACCGGGAGACTTCAACCTGCATCATGTGGCACGCCTCGCCGATCAAGGGCATCGATGACGTGCGCAGTCGCGAGGCGACGGTCGGCTCGAGCGGGCCGAGCAGCACCGATTCGATCTATCCCAACGTGTTGAATTATCTCTTCGGCATGAAATTCAAGGTCATTTCCGGCTACACGTCGGCGCCGCTGATGAGCATGGCCATCGAGCACGGCGAGCTCGACGGTCGTTGCGGGCTGACCATGTCGTCGTTGCATTCGGTCAATCGCAGCTGGACCGACGAGCACAAGGTCCGGATCATCCTGCAGATCGGCATCGATCGCGATCCGACGCTGCCAGATGTGCCTTTCGTGCTCGACCTCGCGCGCACCGATGAGGAGCGTCAGATTCTCACCTTGTGGGCAGCACCGAATAAGATGGGGCGGCCGTTCTTCGCGCCGCCCGAGGTGCCTCCCGAGCGAGCCGCGGCGCTGCGGCGCGCGTTCGATGCGATGGAAAAGGACCCCGCGTTTCTGGCCGATGCGGAAAAGAGCGGCCTTGGCGCCGAGGGCATTACCGGCGAGGCGGTCGAGGCGCTGGTGAAACAGGTCTATGCCATGCCGAAGAGCGTGGTCGCGAAGGCGGCCGAGGCGGCAAGGGGAAGGTGAGGACTCAGCCGGCTAATTCGAGGCTCGAAAACGCCGGCATGACCTCGCGAGCAAACAAACGCATCGACCTTTGCGCCTCGCCGAAATCGAGCGTGCCAAAATTGATTTGCAGCGAAGCGTGCTCGAACGGCCCGACGGTCTTTTCAAAGCGGCGGATGATGGCCTTGATCTCGTCCGGCGTGCCGACCAGCGCGCCGCCCGCCTCGATCTGGGTTTCCAGCGTGAAATTCTTCATCCGGCTGATCGAAACGTCATAGCCGCGATAGTCCTTCGACGACACGCCCTGCGTCCACTCGCCCGCCGATTCGAACAGCGCGGCAAAATAGTCCTCGAATTGGCGGCGCGGGATTTCACGCGCGAGCTTGGCGTCCTCGTGGCAGAACATATGGAACGCGATCATGACCTCGCCGGCGCCGGGATGGCCGGCGTCGCGCCAGGCCTTGCGATAGACCGGGAGCAGGTCCTTCAGCGGCCCGATCGGGATCGACATCAGCGAATAGCCCATGCGGCCGGCAAACTCGAACGAATCGGGCGTGCGGGTCGAGGCGATGTAGAATTTGGGCCGCGGCTTTTGCGTCGGGCGCGGCAGCGAGGTGACATTGTCGAAGGAATGGAATTGCCCGTGGTGGGTGACGTTCTCGCGCGTCAGCAGCAGGTCGACCTGTTCTAGCCCCTCGCGAAAGCGGGCGACGGATTCGTCAGGCGAAATGCCGAAGCGGCGGAACTCGTGGGGCAGGAAGGCGCGGGCGAAGCCGACGTCGAAACGGCCGTGGGAGATGGCATCAAGCATCGCGATCTCGCCGGCCAGTTTCAGCGGATTGTTGAACACCGGCACGACCGCGCCGGTGACCAGCCGCATCTTCTTTGTGCGTTGTGCGACAGCGGAAAGAAACACGATCGGATTCGGGCTGTAACCGCCGTAGCGCTCGAAATAGTGCTCGACCGAACGGGCATGGCCGTAACCGAGCGCATCCGCCTCTTCGGCGATCGCCAGGCTCTGGGCAAAATACTCCTCCGCGCTTTTATGCTGCGGATGGAAGTTGGGAAAAAACTGTACGCCGAATTGCATGAAGTGCCGCTCTCTGTTTCCCGTCATCCTGAGGTGGCCGCGGAGCGGCCCTCGAGGGACGACGGCCCCGGCGCCTCGGCCGCATCCTTCGAGGCTCGCTTCGCTCGCACCTCAGGATGACGGGCCGCACGCCCAATATACCGCCTAAGGCTCGCCAGGTTCTTGCGCAAGGCCGCCGCATCGACCACGTTCGGATCGAAATCCGGCGCATCAAAGTCGAGCATGTCTTCGTGATTGACGCTCTTGGGATCGGCGATGGTGCGAAGATAGGTCTCGTAGCCGATCGGTCCGCCGATATCGGCCGGAGGGCAGCGCCCTTCGGCGCTGACCAGATGCGGATAGTTGACGCCGGTTTGTGCATTTTCGCGCGACAGAAGGCGAACCGTGTGCTGCCAATCCTCGCCGAGTACGTAGTCGTATTTGAAGGTGTCGCCGTCGGCCAGAATGTCGGCAAGGATCGAACTCTCGGCAGCCATCAGGCCGCCCTCGGCATCGCGGTCCGGCAGGCCCCACGCCTTGTCGCCGATGCGGAACTCGAACGGATGGCCGTTCTGCCAGCCGATGGAGATTTGCAGCACGAAATGCAGATCGTCGAGGCGAATGTCAGCCGGCACATCGAGGATACGCACGACGCGCGGCGCCACGTCGTCGATCTCGACACTCAGACGCGCAATCTCGCCCATGGTCCGCGGCGGCGCCGGATTCATTCCGCCGCCTGCTGGAAGATCAACATCTCGTCGCGCGGATAAAGATCGACCAGCTTGCCGTCCTTGATCACGGCGGCAAGATTCTTGGCGTCTTGCAGGATCGCGATGTCGGCGATCGGGTCCTTGTCGAGCACTATGATATCGGCCAGTTGCCCTGCCGCTACCTGCCCGACTTGGCCGTCGAGGCCGACCGCCATGGCGTTATCGCGCGTCGCCGCCACGATCGCTTCCATGGGCGTGTAGCCGCCGTGCTTGACAAAAATCTCAAGCTCCTTGGCGTGCAGCTCGCCATGGCGCGTAAATGAGTTATTGCCGGTGTCGGTGCCGACCAGGAGCTTGATGCCGAGCTTGCGCGCTTTGTGCATCAATTCGCCGAGCAGATCGTAGTGCCGCTGCATGCGGCCGAAATCGAGCTGCACCTGCTCGGCGCCGACCTTTTGCTGCTTGCCGAGCTCGACGACGACAGCGAGGAAGGTCGCGGTCGGCAATATCGGCATGCCGGCCTTGGCGACGGCGTCGAGGTCCCGGTCGGTGGCGAGATCGGCGTGGACGATCCAATCGACGCCGGCCTCGGCCGCGGCGCGCGTCGAGCCGGCGCCGCGCGAATGGATGGCGACTTTGAGGTTGCGGCGGTGCGCCTCGCCGACCACGGCGGCGATCTCTTCCCGGGCCAGCATCTGCGACTCGCCGGAGCGGCTGTCCGCCATCTTGATGAAGTTGACGCCGTGCTTGCCCTGCCGTCGCACCTCGGTGACCATCTCGTCGGCCGTGTTGCAGAGCTTGCCGATCGAGTGGTCGGGCGTGCCCTCCCACGACGGCTCGTCGTCCTCGATGCAGCCGTAGGTGACGATCATGCGGCCGGCGACAAACATGCGCGGTCCTTCCATCAGCCCGAGCTTGATGGCGTCGCGCACGCCGACATCGGTGAACCAGGTGCCCCCCGGCACCGAAATGCTGGTCACGCCGGAGCGCAAGACCTTCTGCGCGCTGCGGGCGGATTTGAGCGTGGAAAATTCCGGCCGTGTGGTGCCCTTGCCTTTGCCCTCGCCCTTGATCAGCGGATAGCCGTAGGACATGTGGCAATGCGCGTCGATCAGGCCGGGCATGATCCACTTGCCGGCGGCGTCGACCACTTCGACGGTCTTGCGGTCCTCGATGTGGACGTCCGGCGGCAGTGCCCCGACGCTCTTGATGCGGTTGCCCTCGATCACGACGGCGTCGTTGCGGGCCGATGGCTTGCCCGAGCCGTCGATCAGCGTGCCGTTGCGGATCACCAGGGTTTTCTTGGCGGCGCTCATTGGGGGTCTCCGGGCGAATATGTGTCGCTGGGGCAACTATACAGCAGCGTGGAGAGGTTAAAAATGCCCGGAAAGGCCGTAAGCGTTGACGATCTCGCGGACCTGGTCGCTGCGCGTGCCGTGGGCGTGCAGCACGTCATCGATGCTGCGCTCAAGCTCATCGGCGGTGCGCTGCTCCTTCGGCTTGATCTGCGCGCTCAGATAAGCGCCTTGCTCGCGGCCAAGCGCGACCATGTGCCGGCCGAACGGCTGCTGCACGCGCTGATAGTCGGCAAGTCCTCGGTCGGTATCGTCGCCGGCGTCGCGCAACGCATCGGCGAGGCTCGCGGCGTCGATCGCGGCCTTGGTGGCGCCGGCGCCGACATGGGGACGCGCGACAAAGGCGGCGTCGCCGGTGAGAACGACGCGGCCAAACACGATCTGCGGCGATTCAAGATCGAAGATCGGCTGAAAGAACGGCATCGTTCGCGAAAATATTTCCGCCATCTGCGGCGCGAGGATCGCGCGCGCGTCGGCTTTTACTTGTGCGATCACGTCATTGCGGATCAGTGGGGGCGGGATGCCGGCGGCGTGATGGCGGCCATTGTCGTCGGTCGAGATGTCGACGAGCTTTCGCGCATCAGTCGGCCGATACCAGACGATGTTGTAGCCGCGGCGGCCGACCTGGGTGTCGTTGTCGCGACCCGGCACCGGATAGGCGAGAAGCTGTTCGCCCTCGGGCAGGCAGAAGGTGTAAAGCTCGAAAATCTCGCGCCAGATGTCGCGCGGCACATCCCGCTCATCGAGCACTGCACGCCAGGCGACGTATCCGGCATAGGTCGGCTCGACCCGCGGCAGGAATTGCGCACGCACCGTCGAGCGCACGCCGTCGGCGCCGACCAACAGGTCGCCACTTTCGCGCGCTCCGTTGTCGAAGATCGCGGTGATGCCGCCGCCGTCCTGCTCGACCCGGGCGAGCGGCATGCCGAGCCGGTAATTCTCAGCCGGCAGCGCGTCGCGCAGCGCGCGGTAGAGGCGGGCCCAGGCGCTCATGGTCCGCACCGTCGGCTGCTCGACAATTTTCCTGCCGCTGCGGTCGAGGCAGATGACGCGGGGCACCTTGATGCCCATGGTATCGTCGAAGTCGACGCCGGCGCGCTTGAGGATGGCGAGGAGCTGCGGGTGGGTGCCGATACCGACGCCGCGGCTCGCCAGCTCTTCAGCGTTGCGCTCGAATACGACAACGTCCCAGCCGGTGCTGCGCAGAAGATGTCCGGCGAGCAGCCCGCCAAGCGAGCCGCCGATGACGAGCGCGCGGCGCATCTATTCCCCTTCCCGACAAGGGAGGGGAGAGAAGGCGCACGTCACGACATCGCCCAGGACATGCTGTCGTGCCCCGGCTTGTAGTCCTGATTGGTCGCCGCAGGATTGCGGTTCACCAAGGGACGGCCAAACATCGGGTTGGTCTGGCTGCGCGTCTCGTGCTCGACCGTGAACAGCACTTCGCGGGTGTCGAGGTCGATGACGTCCTTGAAGCGGTACTCGTAGTCGTTCGTCTCCACGGTGATCAGGCCGAGATCGATGAGGCGCCGGTATGGCCCCGAGAAATCGGCGAGATAGATCTGCACGTGATGGCGGTCGTAGGGCTGCTCCGGCGCATCGGTTTCGCGGAAATAAAAATACTGCTTCTCGCCGACCTTGACGCGGGCCTCGGGTCCGGCGCCGTTCTTTTTGACGTCCGACGGCGCGTTCATCACCTCGCGGTAGAAGCGCGCGATGCGCTCTGCGGTGCCGGGCCGAACGTCGAAGCGCACATAAGGCATGCCGAGCACGACGCGGCCGAAGCGCTCGGCGTCCGGCGTGTGCACGTAGATGCGGTTGCCCCAAGGGCAAACCGTCTCGACGCCGTCGTTGCTCTCGTGAAACTCGAATTTGGTGCCTTCGAGGTGCTTCTTCACCCGGCTGAGCCGCTCAAGCAAAGCGGCGCGGTCCGGTGATACGAGGCCGATGACACCGCGCAGCACATCGGGCTTGCCCATCGGCAGGTGAAACTGGCTCATGCCGGCATTGATCCACATATTGCCGGCGCCGGTGTTGAGAAACGGATCGCGCGTATAGCCGAGCCCGGTGACATAGAAATGCGTCGCCAGATGCTGGTCGGTGATGCAGACGTTGACGTGGCCGATACCGACGATATTGCCCATGTCCTGGGCGGCGCGGTCGTACTTTTTTTCTTGCATGGCGGGTATCCTTCCTGGCGCCAATTCTAGGCGCGCGCGAGCAGGCTCTCAACAGGCGTGCGGAGCGGTCACCGGGTACGCGTAAGCGCGAGCCAGGCGCCGCCGCCGATAAGACAAAGGCCGCTCGCCCGCGAGACCAAGCGCACATGCCGTCGGAGCAGCAGGCCGGCCGCTTTGCCCGCGAGGATCGCGTAGAGGCTGTCGAACACGAAAGCGGTTGCCATCGCGGTCACGCCGAGCAGCAGCACCTGGCGCACGTAGTCGCTCTGCGGATCGATGAACTGCGGAAACAGCGCGCCGAACAGGATCAGTGCTTTCGGATTGCTCATGAGCACCAGGAAACCCTGCCAGAAGAATCCGACCCGCGGCGTGGGCGCCTCCTGCGGTGCCGCCAACGAACCGGATGAGCGCAACAGCTTAATGCCGAGCCAGACCAGATAAGCGGCGCCGGCGATACGAACCCACACGAACCACCAGCCCATCGCGGCGATCAGCGAGGCGAGGCCGGCGAGCACGATGCCGATCATGAGGGCAAGGCCAAGCTGCGTCCCGGCGATGTTCAAAAGCCCGGCGCGGGTGCCGTGGCGCAGGCTGTTCGCGACAATGAGCGTCACGGTCGGACCGGGCACGATCACCAGAACGACGCAAGCGGCCACGTAGGCAAGATACAACTGAACGGTCATCCGCGTGTCCGCCTATTCGGTGATCCCGGCGGCGCGAATGACCTTGCCCCATTTGGCACTCTCGGTGTCGATGAAAGTTTGGAATTCGGCCGGCGTATCCCATCGCGCGACAATGCCCAGGGCCTTGAAGCGTTCGGTTGTTTCCGGCTTCTTGAGTTCGGCGACCAGCGCCGCGTTGAGCCGATCGATGATGGCTTTCGGCGTGCCCGCATGCGCGAAAAATCCCTGCCAGCTTTGCGCCTCGTAGCCCGACACGGTTTCGGCCAGCGCCGGAACGTCGGGCATGTCGGGGTCGCGTTTGCTCGACAGCACCGCGATGAGCCTGAGTTTGCCGGCCTGGATCAGCGGCAGGGCGGGCGTGAGATCGGAGAATTCCATCGAGACGTTGCCGCTGGCAATGTCGGTCAATCCCGGCAGCGTGCCTTTGTAGGGAATATGACGAGCGTTGATGCCGGTCGCCATCTTGAACTGTTCGGCGAATATCTGATGCGGGGTGGCGGTTCCCGCCGATGCATAGGTCAAGGCATCGGGGTGCGCCTTGCCATACGCGATCAAGTCCTGCACGGAATTGATCGGCAGCGACGGCGACACTACCAGGCAGAATTTGGTGAGGCCGACGAGAGTGACGGGCGCGAAGTCCTTGGCCAGATCGTAGGACAAAGACGGCCGCACGAACGGCAGCAAGGTGATCACCGAGGGCGCGTGCAGCAGCGTGTAGCCGTCGGCAGCGGCCTTGGCGACATAAGAGATTCCGATCTCGCCGCCGGCGCCGGGCTTGTTCTCGACAATGAAGCTGCCGTGCAAAGCGCGTTGCAGCACGTCCGCTTCAAAACGGCCCAGCACGTCGTTGGACGCTCCCGGCGGGAACGGCACGACGATCGTCACCGGCCGGCTGGGATAATCGTCCGCGGCATTTGCTCGCGCGCCGTAGAGGCACAAGAGCGCAAAAGCCACCGCCGTGACGTATGCGGAGGAACGGCGCATTATTTTCATCGTTGATCTCCCGACTTTGGGCAATCTTATACGAAAACTGCCGACCGTCATGTGGGGCTGCGGCCGCATGTTACGGGTGGGTGCGTTGCGATCGCGGTGGTGCCTTGACGGCGCGAACGGTGATACATAGACGCGTCGGCATCACACCGGAAACCTCGCGGGCGCTTTGTCGAGTTTTCTAGCAAGATTTCTCTCGGCTTCGCGCATGGGGCGGAACGCTCGCGGCCAAGCAGAGGGTATCGATTACCGGCTGTTGGTGCCGCTGCTTCTGAATTCGGTGATCATCCAGGCCGCCTACGCGATCGTGCGCGTAACGACCTCGTATCGCGCCATCGAGCTCAATCTGCCGGTGGTCTGGCTCGGCGTCATATCCGCCACGTTCGCGATTCTACCGGTATTCTTCGCCGTGTGGGTGGGCCGTTACCTCGATCGCGGCAATGATTCACAGGCGTGCTGGATCGGTGCCGCCCTTCTGGTGGTCGCTTGCGCCGGCTTTCGCTATTCGGCCGGCTCCATCGTGACGTTGCTGCTGCTGTCGGCGCTGCTCGGCGTTTCGCATATGTTCATGATGGCGAGCCAGCAGATGCTGTGCATCCGCTGTGCCGGCGCGCATGGCCGCGATTCCGTGTTCGGCAACTACCTTGTCGCCAGCGCGATCGGCCAAGGGCTTGGCCCTTACGTGATTGCCTGGTCGAGCGGAACGGCGACGCTGCCGCCGACCCATCGGCTGTTCGCCATCGGTCTCATCGTATCTTTCGCTTCGCTGGCGACCGCGGCCGCCATGCGCCCGGCGCCGAAGACTACGACACACGAGCGCAGCAAGACCGTCGTGCCGGTGCGAACACTAATCCGCCAGCCCGGGCTGCTGACTGTCCTGACCGCCAGCGTGATCACCATCACGTCGATGGATCTGCTCACCATCTACCTGCCGCTGCTCGGCGCTGAGAACAACATCAACGCCCGCGACATCGGCAGCCTGCTGACGGTGCGCTCGGCGTTCTCGCTGTTGTCGCGGCTCGGTTATGTGCGCATCGTGCGGCTGTTTCCGCGGCAGCCGTTGACGCTCGCCAGCATGGCCGGCGCGGGGCTCGGCTTTGCCGGCCTGGCGCTGCCCATTCCGCTGTGGGGGATGTTCGCTTCGATGGCGGTCATGGGTTTCTCGCTCGGCATCGCCACGACGCTCAGCCTGACCAATGTCGTCGATCTCGCCTCGGCGGCGGCGATCGGTACCGTCATGTCGCTGCGCATCACCGGCAACCGCATCGGGCAGGTGGCGCTGCCCTTCGTGGCGAGCCTCATTGCCGCGGCGACCGGTGTTGCCGGCATTTTTGTGATTATTGCCGTGAGCCTCGCCGGCTCCGGCTTGTCGGTCCAGTTGAGCCGCCAGGAGCGGGCCTAGAATGCGCGCCATCGCGCTGACGATCCTGGTCGCGCTCTTGCCGGTGTCGGCCCCGGCGTTTGCCCAATCCGACGAGTGGAGAGAACATCACCGCCATCTACGCAGTTCCTGCCGATCTCGCTAAGAAGGTCAGGGATGTGCTTGAATAATATTGACTTGGAGAAGCGCCATGGCTGATTTCCGCAGCTTCAAGCACCACAAGCGGCTGCCCGCGAAGGCGATGGAGCCGGTCGTCGATCCGGCGGGCTGGACGGCCGAAACCTTGGGCGCGGTCGAAGATTTCAGCTACTCGATGACCGAGCAGGATATCGACGATCTCGTGGCCGGTATCGCCGCGTTCCGGCGGCATAACATTGCCCTCGAAGAGGTGGCGGTCGAAAACTTTCCGCTCAACGGATTCGCCGATGTTCTGGCGGACGTGCGGCGCGAACTGATCGACGGCCGCGGCATCGTCATGCTGCGGAATTTCCCGGTGGCGCGGCTCGATCGTGAACAGCAGGCGATCGGTTATCTGGGTCTCGGTTCGTATCTCGGCAAGCCTATGTCACAGAACAAGCACGGCCATATCCTGGGCCATGTCAAAGATTTGGGCGGCGACTACGCGGATGCCAACACACGCGGCTACATGACGCGCGCAGAGATGCGATTTCATTCCGATGCCTGCGATTATGTCGGGCTGCTCTGCCTCAACGCGGCAAAGAGCGGCGGCGCAAGTCGCGTCGCGAGTTCGATAACGCTCTATAATCGCATGCTGGAGCAGCGGCCGGATCTCGCCCGGGAACTGTGCGGTGACCTTTATCGCTCGCGCAGCGGCGAGACCAACCCCGGCGAGGAGCCTTGGATCAAACATCCGATCTTCTGCTTCGCCGAAGGCTATTTCAGCGCCACCGGTCTCGGCGCGGCCATCGACAAGGCGCAGAATCTCCCCGGCGTGCCGCCGTTCACTCCGGCGCAAAAGGAGGCCATCGCCCTCTACCGCGCAACGGTCGACGAATGCGCTGCCGACATGGACTTCCGACCCGGCGACATCCAGTTCCTCAATAACTTCGTTACCTTGCACACGCGGCGTGAGTTCGAGGACTGGCCGGAGCCGGAACGCAAGCGGCATCTGCTCCGACTGTGGATCAGCGATCCGCAGAGCCGGCCGTTGTTAAAGGAGGTGCGCGAAGGCCGTACCGGCCGCGGCGTGCACCTCAAAGGCGTGAAACCGGTCGCGCCGCTCGACGTCGATGAAGCCGCTGCGGCTTGAGACTGCCGGTCATCGCGGGCGAGGCGAGTTCCTCGCAATGATCGATCGAATCACTGTTTGTGGAATCCGATGTCGACGATCTTGCCGTCCATGACGATTTCCGGCAGGCGGGCCTTACCAGCGCCGGTGCCAGTAACCGCCGCGCCAGCCGTAGTAGGGCCCATAGCCGTAATAGTAGGGGCCATAGCCGTAATAGTAGGGCGGTGGCGCGACGGCCACGGGCGGTCCGATGTAGCCGGGCGGCGGCGCTCCAGGCGCGACCGGGATCGGCGCGCCGCCTCCGCCGTGGTCGAGGCTCGTCGCGATCACGAAGCCGTTCTGTCCCTGGAATGACACCTGACACCAGCCGGCATTGCAGCCGCTGACATCGACATTGCTGCCGCCCGGAATGGTGGTGATGACGGTGTAGGTCGTGCCGGGACCGTTGCGCAGATTGACGTTGGTGGTGGCGAGTGCCGGCGCTGCCGCGGCCGATTGCATGGATAACGCCACGGCCAAGGACAACGCCGCCGCATTTGCCAAGATCACCCCGGGTTTCATGACGAACCTCTCGTGCTGCAAGACATATCCTCCCATCAATATAAGTCGGGCATGGCTGCGAATATCAACTTAATTCGCGGTAGGATTTTGGCCGAAGGCAGCGCTCAAAATTCGTCAGCGCGGCAGCTTTTCGAGCTCGGGGAACGGGCTATAGATCACGCCGGCGCACAGGTCGGCCGACTTCTCGATAAACTGATCGAAGTGCCCGGCGAGGAACACCGCGGCGAATTCCTTGACGCCCGCATAGGTATTGCTGCCGTTCTGTTTGCCGTTGAAGCGAACGCAAACGACGGAGCGTTGAAAATTGGCAACTGTTTTCTGCATCGGCTCCGATATGGCGGCATCGCGAATGCCGGTCGGGTCATTCAAATAGGCGTGCATGGCGCCGAGGATTTCGGATTTGTAGTTCGTCGGATACGCGCCGGTGCCTTCGTAGCCGCCATAGCCTGGTTCAACGTTACGGTGGCCGCATGCGGCGAGCAAGAGTGCGAGGCCGATGAGCATGCTGGCCAACGGCCATCGCGCGTCATGGCTTCTCATGATTTCAATGCTCGTTCGCAGGTGCCGCGCCCCGCACGGGTTTAGTCTGGAATCGCGACAAGCGCCACCGCGAGGGTGTCGCAAAACCGCCAAATCCCCCGTAAAGCTCACTCCCAATTTGCAGGCACCGCCCTGCCATCCGACAAGTCCGATCTAGACAGGAGAGGACAATAGCCCGCATCGTCGATCTCGGCGGGAGGCGTGGACGGCGCCGCCTAGATCGGCACCGCCATCGCCTCGAAGGCGCTGTCGCAATTGATGAGGTCGACCCGCTTCTGCACGATGCGGAAGCTATCGCCGTCGCGACGCAGCCGGTGATGTTGCCGGCCGGCAAAGACGCGTTGCATGTCGTCGCGATACTCAACCATGATCAACGTCGAGCCGACGGTGAATTCGCCTTTTCCGTCGTCCGCTTGCTCGACGACGACGTTGCCGACGAGATGAGCCGTTCGCGACGGTGGTGTCTGCACGTGAATACGCGGATGCTCCAGTCGGTCGACCCGCGTCTTCATCAGGTCGCGATCGTCGTAGAACAGCGACGCCTGATCGAACGGGCTCTTCTGGTCGGGCACCGCGGGCACCCAATAAGTGCCGTCGTCGGCGAACAGCGCCATCCAGTCGCGGAAGCGCCGTTCGTCGAGAAGCCGCGCTTCGTGGATGATGAATTCCTCGAACGCGGCGCGGCCGGCGTCGGCCGCCATCACGCCGCCTCGCCCATATAGCCGAGCCACGCCTTGTATTGCGCGCGCACCACCATCTCGTGGGTGGCGAGGCCGCGCGTGGCGTTGCGCTCGCGGTCGGCCTCCTCGGCGCCGAGGCCGCGGGAAATATCGACCCAGTCGGTCATATGGCTTTGCAGGCCCTTTTGGGCGCGGACGAACGATTCGAGATCGTCGGTCTGCACGAAGGAGGCCGCCGAATGGGTGACGTTGAGCAGGCGGATGTTGCCGAAATTCATCGCCGTCGGCGCGCCGACGAGGCGGATCGGATAGATCGTCACCTCGGTGCGGTCCACCGCGACCGGCTTGATCACCCGCACGTGGATGTTCAGTCCCATGATCGACATGTTCGGGTAGATCAGCGAATTGTGCAGCCGCGGCGTAAGAATCTCCTGCGCCCGCGCGGCGCCGACTTTTTCCGCCAGCACCTTCTTGTATTCATCGAAGGCCGGGCTCGAGCGTTTGCCGTCATCGAGCGAGGTGTTGCTGGTCCAGCCGTGGCCGTTGCCGGCGATAAAGCTCTTGCGGTCCTTCCACGAAGCGGCCGTCTGTTTCTTCTCGGTCTCGACGACTGTCGCGCCCTTCTGGTCGCCTTCGCGGCGGGCGAACTGCACACCGTCCTTGTTGACGGTCGAGGCATGTCCGAACGGCACGTGATAGCTGTCGAGCACGTTCTCGACCTGAAGCTTCCAATTGCCGTTATAGACGTAGCGGTGCATGCCGGCGTCGAGCGCCAGCGCGCCGGCGGGCGCGCGGTCGACCAGATCGTCGATGTTGCCCTTCACCGGGCCGATATGATCCTCGAAGCTCGGACCCTTTGCGGCGAGGCTCGCGAACACGAAGCCGCGGTATTCGCCGATCCTTGGCGCGCGGGCGAGGCCGAACGCGTCCTTGTCGAAGCTCTCGGCGCAGCCTTCCGGCACCGGCACCGTGGCGAGCTTGCCGTCGGTGTCGAAAGACCAGCCGTGATAGCAGCAGGTCAGGCGCTGCGCATGGCCGCGCCGCTCGTTGACCACTTTCGCGCCGCGGTGCGTGCAGCGGTTGAGCAGGACCTGAATCGAGCCGTCGCGGTGGCGGACCATGATGACCGGCTGGCGGCCGAGATCGGTGGTGATGAAGTCGCCCGGGTTCGGCACCTGGCTGGCGTGGCCGACGAACAGCCAGGCGCGGCCGAAGATGCGCTCCATTTCCAATTCGAAGAGGTCCGGATCGGTATAGACACGCCGATGCACGCGGCCGGGCTCGATGAGCTTGGCGATGTCGTCCGCGTGTCCGTTGCGCATGGAATTGTCCTCACGCTGCGTCATGGCCGGGCCCGCCCCGGCCATCTACGTCTTGATCGCCGCGAACGCCAAAGACGTGGATGCCCGGCACAAGGCCGGGCATGACGGCGAATTTTACTCGGCCGCCTGGTGCGCCTGCTGCTGCACTTGCATGTTGATGAGCTGCAGCGGCGAGGCCGTCTCTTCCAGCATGCCCCAGCTCTTGAGCCAGTCGTAGGTGCGCTGCAACTCGTCCAGCGGGATCGGCGCCGGATCGCAGACGACGAGCCGGCTCTCGCGCAAATCCTCGACCTTGAGCGCGGCGACCTCCGGGTCCTTCTTGGCGTAGTAGTCGATGAAGTAGTGCATGTACGCCTTCTTGTTGGCGTTGATGCGCCGCACCGCCTCGCGCACGGCGCGATTGAAGGCCGCGTAGGTCTCGGCATCGACACGGTCGGAAGCGACCTCGGTGCCGTGGAACAGCGACGAGCAGATGACGCGGCAGCCTTTCTTCTCGGCGAGCGTGATGTGCGGCTCGGTCAGCGTCGTGGCGTCGATCTCGCCCCGCATCATCGCGTCGAGCCGATAGCGCGAGCCGTTCGGCGCGCGGCACAGCTTTATCATTTCGCGCGGCAGGAAACCTTCGAGCAGGTGCAGCGCGATGTAATGGGTGCCGAAATAGAACGGCACGCCGATGGTCTTGTTGGCGAGTTGCTGCGGCGTATAGACCGGGGAGTCCGGCGGCACGACGACCGCCTAATAAGCGACGAT
>DATJYT010000332.1:0-2177 GCA_035499475.1 Xanthobacteraceae bacterium
ATTCCGGTCGGCACGATCGTGCACAATATCGAGATCAAGATCGGCAAGGGCGGCCAGATCGCGCGCTCGGCCGGCGCCTACGCGCAGATCGTCGGCCGTGACGGCGAGTACGTGATCCTACGGCTCAATTCGGGCGAGCAACGGCTTGTCCATGGCCGTTGTCTCGCGACCGTCGGCGCCGTTTCCAATCCCGACAATATGAACATCTCGATCGGCAAGGCCGGGCGAAACCGGTGGCTGGGCTGGCGCGGTCATGTCCGTGGCGAGACCATGAATCCCGTCGACCATCCGCTTGGCGGACGCACCCGCGGCGGCCGCCATCCCGTGACGCCCTGGGGCAAGCCGACCAAGGGCATGAAGACGCGCAAGAACAAGCGGACCGCCAGGTTCATCATGGCGAGCCGCCACGCGCGGAAGAACAAAAAGTAGGAGCGATCATGACCCGTTCGGTCTGGAAGGGCCCGTTTGTCGACGGCTATCTGCTGAAAAAGGCGGATGCCGCGCGTTCGTCCGGGCGCCACGAAATGATCCGCATCTGGTCGCGTCGTTCGACCATCCTGCCGCAATTCGTCGGCCTGACCTTCGGCGTCTACAATGGCCAAAAACACATCCCGGTGATCGTGACCGAGGAAATGGTCGGCCACAAATTCGGTGAGTTTGCTCCCACCCGCTCGTTCTACGGTCATTCGTCCGACCGCAAGGCCAAGCGAAGCGGCGGCGAGGGCGCAGCGGGAGCAGGCGCCGCGCCGGCTGCTCCGGCCGCCGCAGCGCCCGCTGGCGGCGCGTCGTGACGCGGGGAGAGGGATCATGAGCAAGAAGAAGCGCGACCGCGCGCTTTCCGACAACGAGGCGATGGCAGTCGCGCGGATGCTGCGCATCAGCCCGCAGAAGCTCAACCTGCTTGCCCAGCTCATTCGCGGCAAGAAGGTGTCGGCCGCGCTCGCCGATCTCGAATTTTCGCGCAAGCGCATAGCCCAGGACGTGCGCAAATGTCTCGAATCCGCGATCGCCAACGCGGAGAACAATCACGATCTCGACGTCGACGATCTCGTCGTCGTCCAGGCGCATGTCGGTAAGGCGCTGGTCATCAAGCGGCACGAGGTTCGTGCCCGCGGCCGCGTCGGCAAGATTTACAAGCCGTTCTCGAACCTCACCATCGTGGTGCGTGAGGTGGAGGCAGCGGCATAACCTTCTCCCCGTCCTCCCCGCAAGCGGGGAGGGTAGGGAGGGGTGTCAGGAGAAGACCATGGGTCAGAAAGTCAATCCGGTCGGGCTTCGTCTCGGCATCAACCGCACCTGGGACTCGCGGTGGTATGCCGGCAAGGCGAGCTACGGCACGCTGCTGCACGAAGACATGGAAATCCGCAAAGCACTGATGGCTGAGCTCAAGCAGGCGGCAGTGTCCAAGATCGTGATCGAGCGGCCGCACAAGAAAGCCCGTGTTACAATTCACTCGGCGCGTCCGGGCGTCGTCATCGGCAAGAAGGGCGCCGACATCGAAAAGCTGCGCCGCAAGGTCGCTCAGCTCACCGACAGCGACGTCGTCATCAATATCGTCGAGATCCGCAAGCCCGAACTCGATGCGCAGCTCGTCGCCGAATCGATCGCTCAACAGCTCGAGCGCCGTGTTGCGTTTCGCCGCGCCATGAAGCGTGCCGTTCAGTCGGCGATGCGTCTCGGCGCCGGCGGCATTCGCATCAATTGCTCCGGCCGGCTCGGCGGCGCCGAAATCGCGCGCATGGAATGGTATCGCGAAGGCCGCGTGCCGCTGCACACGCTGCGCGCCGATGTCGATTACGGGGTTGCGACCGCTTTCACGACTTACGGCACCTGCGGCGTGAAGGTCTGGATCTTCAAGGGCGAGATCATGGAGCACGACCCGATGGCGCAGGACAAGAAGATGGCCGAGAGCGAGGCCGGGCGGCCGCGCCGGGACGCGGCCTGAGCGAACCGGATTGAGAAGAGGCGCAGATCATGCTGCAACCGATGCGAACGAAATTCCGCAAGGCGCACAAGGGCCGCATCCACGGCATTGCGTCGAGCGCGATCGATCTCGCCTTCGGTCAGTTTGGCCTCAAGGCCCTGGAGCCGGAGCGCATCACCGCGCGCCAGATCGAGGCCGCACGCCGGGCGCTGACGCGGCACATGAAGCGCTCCGGGCGCGTCTGGATCAGGGT
>DATJYT010000333.1:0-2145 GCA_035499475.1 Xanthobacteraceae bacterium
GCAACCTTCAGGCGCCAGGCAACCTGATCGTTTCGCCGGACGGAAACGTCTACGGCATCGCGAGCAGCAACCATGGCGGAGTCGTGTTTCAGCTCACGCCGCCGCAAAGCGGCTCGCATTGGACTCGCACGGTCATCGCCCACGTCGATCACCATCGTTACGGGCCGACATCGCTGGCCTTGCGGCACGATGGTTCGTTCATCGGCGCCATCGAAGGCGACTTCGATTTCTACGCCGGCGGAATATTCCAGCTGACGCCTTCAGGCGGCGGATGGACGTACAGCGAATTGGCGAACTTCAATCGCGGGCCGGACCGCAATCCGTTGAATGCCGTCGATGGCTTTGAGGGACACATCTACGGCGTGTTCAACGGCGGGGATTCGAGCAGCGGCAGCCTGTTCAAGGCGCACTGACGGGATGCGCGGTGGCGCCGCCCACTATCCCGGTGGCGGATTGGCGAGCAGATACGGATAGCCGTTGTTGATGCTCGGCGACTGCCCCCAGATCGCCGGATCGAAGCCGGAGGGCAACGCGGACTTCAACTGCGCGTCTGTCAAACCAGTTATGCCAGGATCGTTGGCGATATTGCCGGCACCCTGGCCGGGATCGCTGACACCGCTGGTGTCGAGGTCCCAGTAGGAACTGCTGATCGTTTGGTTGTCGTCCCTAAAGACGAACCCTCCCCCATTATTGCCGACGAATCCGGTAGAATACGATGACGTGACGCCAGATCCTTCATTGACACCGATCAGCCCACCGCCCAGCTCGCCCCCGCCGCTTGCGTAAGAATTGGCAATCACGCCCTGGTTGTCGTCGACGAGGCCGCCCGCTGCTCCTAGTAGGCCATGGGTGACCGCGCCAGTCGCGAAGGACGCGGAGATTGCTCCTCTGTTGAGGCCGACCAGACCGCCCACATAGCTGCCACCGGACACGGCGCCCGTCGCATAGCTCGTCAAGATGATGCCATCGTCGTCGCTGAAGCCGGCCAAACCGCCGGAGGTGTAACCGCCAGTCACCGCGGCAGCCGAGTGGGAGTGTATGATGATGCCGTCATTGTTGCCCGCAAGGCCCCCGATGTCGAAGCCGGTCGTGCTCACCGTGCCGGTGGTGTAGCAGTTCTGGATAGTGCCTTCGTTCCAACCCGCCAATCCGCCGACGTCGCTTTTTTTCCCCATTCCGCTGACGGTCTCGTCGGTCACGCCAAGATCGCGGATCGTGCCGCGATTGTCGCTGAACAGGCCGACGATACCGCCACTTTGCGGATCGTCGATCGACAGATTGGAAATGACATTGCCGAGTCCTTCCACTGTTCCGTTGCGCACCATGGTCAACGGCGGCCTGCCATGGGCATGCTCGTTCTGTGCATTGTAGCTGTGAGCAAGCGCGACCAAGGGCATTGCCGAGCCTTCAATCGCCTCTCTGAGCCCGTTCAGCTTCTTCGCTAGCGTGTAGCTGTCGCCATTGATGACCAGGCTGCTGGTGAGGTCCCAAAACTCAACATGGCCCTTGCCGCTGAAGGAGAAATCGCCGCCGGTGCCCCCGTCATTGGTCGTGATGGTCAAGGCGCCGGTGCCGGCAACGGCGACCGGCCTGTCGAACGCGATGGCGTGAAAGCTGTCCAGAGTCAGCCGGCTGGCGCTCGCCCAACTGAGCGCGGCATCGATCTCGATGTCCTGCGCGAGGCTGCCGCTCTGCACCGTGACATCGCCACTTGCAAGCATGCCGATCAGGTCATTGACGTTCAGCACCGCGTTCTTTGCCGTCGCCGTACAGACGCCGCCCGCGCAGCTCATGTTCTTCGTCGGCTTCGTGGAAATTTCCACGGACGCTCGCGCTGTGCTCGCGACGAATCCGAGCGGTATCGAGAGCACGAGCAGGAACAGGATCTGCCGGACCGTCTGAACGCGCATCGGAGCCTTCCCCAGAAGGGGCCAGATCATACCGCGAACCGCGTGGCGGAAAACAGTGGGGGCATACGGGGAGAGGTTACGTGCTTCCGAGCGTATCGCGGGGTCGAAGCAATATCGCCGTTTTGGAGTTACCGCCCTGTCGATCCGCAAGCCGCTGAATTCCGCTCGAAATCAGGGACAAAAATAATTCAGGTTACCATTTCGGGTCAGGCCTTAGACTTGCGCGGATGATCGG
>DATJYT010000334.1:0-2525 GCA_035499475.1 Xanthobacteraceae bacterium
GACGCCCGCAAAGGCTTCATCCTCGACGGCTTTCCGCGCACCGTGCCGCAGGCCGCGGCGCTCGACCGCATGCTGGCAGAGCGGGAGCTGGCGCTCGATGCCGTCATCGAATTGCGGGTCGACGAGGCGGCGCTGCTCAAGCGTATCGAAAGCCGCATCGCCGAGACCCTGGCGCGGGGCGAGACGCTACGCGACGACGACGATCCGCAGGTCCTGCACCGACGGCTCGCCTCCTACCGCGAGCAGACCGCGCCGCTGGTTGCCTATTACAAGCTGCAGGGCGTACTGCGCACTGTCGACGGCATGGCGCCGATCCCGCAGGTGACCGCCGCGGTCGACGACGAGCTGACCAAGGCCTTGGCGTCCAAGCCGGCGCCGGCCTTCCTCAAGCGCACCAAGCCGGCGGCGAAGAAGGCGCCCAAAAGCACCCGGAAGAGCGCCCCGAAAGGCGCCGCCAAGAAGCTGGCCGCGCGCGGTTCCACCAAGGTGCGAAAAGCGCCCGGCATAGGAAAAAAGTCCAGCAAAAAGGCTCAAGGCCGCCGTGCCGCTGCGGGTCGGGTGGGCGGGCGCGCTGCGGTTAAGCCAAAGGCCGGGAAAACCCGGCGCCGGTGACCATTTTCGAACACGAAATCGCTAGCCGAGGTTGACGAAAGCGAGTGGAATCCATTAATAAGCCCAAAATATCCAGTCGGAGCTTTAGCAGCGATGCCAGGCCGCAAAGGCAGGCAGGCGTTGGCTTTTTACGTTTGTGGCCTTCTCAGGTGACATTGTTGGAGCCGTGAGAAAGCAAGCCGTATGCCACGGCGCAGGCCCGTGGCGCGGCAAGCATGAGGAGTAACTGACTTGGCCCGTATCGCTGGTGTCAATCTACCGACCAACAAACGCATCCTCATTGCGTTGCAGTACATCTATGGCATCGGTCCGGCCAAGGCCAAGGAGATCCTGGGGAAAGTGTCGCTGCCCGAGTCGCGCCGGGTATCGCAACTGACCGACCAGGAAGTGCTTCAGCTGCGCGAGGTGATCGACCGCGACTACATGGTCGAGGGCGATCTGCGCCGCGAAGTGGCGATGAACATCAAGCGGCTGATGGATCTCGGCTGCTACCGCGGCCTGCGTCATCGTCGCAGCCTGCCGGTGCGCGGCCAGCGCACCCACACCAACGCCCGCACCCGGAAAGGTCCGGCCAAGGCCATCGCCGGGAAGAAGAAATAGCGCGTCGAACAGGACAATGTGACGGTGCCGGAGCGGCCGGTTCCGATCCGCGGAAGGGTTCAGAATGGGTAAGGAAGCTACGCGCGTCCGCCGACGCGAACGCAAGAACATCGCCTCAGGCGTGGCGCACGTGAACGCCTCGTTCAACAACACCATGATCACCATCACCGACGTGCAGGGCAACACCATTGCCTGGTCGTCGTCGGGCACCATGGGTTTCAAGGGCTCGCGCAAATCGACGCCGTACGCGGCCCAGGTCGCCGCCGAGGACGCCGCCAAGAAGGCGCAGGAGCACGGCATGCGCACGCTCGAGGTCGAGGTTGCCGGCCCCGGCTCGGGCCGCGAGTCGGCGCTGCGCTCGCTACAGGCCGCCGGCTTCACCATCACGTCGATCCGCGACGTGACCCCGATCCCGCACAATGGTTGCCGTCCGCGCAAGCGGCGGCGCGTCTAGACATCCGGTCGATGGAGCAAATGGAACATCTGCCGCCGCTTGAACACGACACTGCTTTAAGCCCCACGGAGCGGAGTGGGGAGCGCGCGACGATCGCGCCGCGCAACGCGATGGGTGATAACGTGACGATTCAGAAGAATTGGCAGGAATTGATCAGGCCCAACAAGTTGCAGGTCAGCCCCGGTGCCGATGTGCGCCGGGTGGCGACCGTGGTTGCCGAGCCGCTGGAGCGCGGCTTCGGCGTCACGCTCGGCAACGCGCTGCGCCGCATTCTGTTGTCCTCGCTGCAGGGCGCGGCGGTGCAGTCGGTGCACATCGATGGCGTGTTGCACGAGTTCTCGTCGATCGCCGGCGTGCGCGAGGACGTCACCGACATCGTGCTCAACATCAAGGACATCGCCATCAAGATGCAGGGCGATGGGCCCAAGCGCATGGTGGTGAAGAAGCAGGGCCCCGGCACGGTGACGGCCGCCGACATTCAGACCGTCGGCGACATCGTCGTGCTCAATCCCGACCTCGTACTGTGCACGCTCGACGAGGGTGCCGAGATCCGCATGGAATTCACCGTGAACACCGGCAAGGGCTACGTGCCGGCCGAGCGCAACCGGCCCGAGGACGCGCCGATCGGCCTGATCCCGGTCGACAGCCTCTATTCGCCGGTCAAGAAGGTCTCGTACCGGGTGGAGAACACCCGCGAAGGCCAGATCCTCGACTACGACAAGCTGACGCTGACCATCGAGACCAACGGCGCGCTCGGCCCCGAAGATGCGCTCGCCTATGCAGCGCGCATCCTGCAGGATCAGCTCAACGTGTTCGTCAATTTCGAAGAGCCGCGCAAGGAAGTTACGCAGGAGATCAT
>DATJYT010000335.1:0-3268 GCA_035499475.1 Xanthobacteraceae bacterium
TCGAACGCCGCGTGTGCGGCGCGCGCTTCGAGCGGCGTCGCGTTCTGGCGACGTGAGCGCAGGTCGACGCGGACGAGGCGATGCGCTTGCGCGACCGCCGTGTCGAACCCTGGCGTCTTGACGCGGCCTTCGACCACGACATTGGTGGGAATATTGGTGTGGACCAGCGGCGCGCCGGGCTTGAGCGCATCTCGTGCGTCGATGGCGGCGGGCAGTTCCTCGATTTCGACAGCGACCCGCTCGGCGAGGTCCTCCGCCTCGGCCGGCGTCGCTGCGACGACGGCGGCGATCGGCTCGCCGACAAAGCGCACGACGTCTTTTGCCAGCAGCGGTTGCTCGATCGGCTGATAATTGAACTTGTGCAGCATCGGCCGGATGGCGCCGACGCTGCCGAGTTCGTCGGCGCGGACGATCCGCGCTCCGGCGGGCGCTGTGATCGCGATGATGCGGCCCGATGCGACGGCGCTGCGAACGAAGCGAACATGATGCGCGGCCGGCAGATCGGCGGTGAAACGGCCGCGGCCGGTCACCAGCGCCGGATCTTCGAGCCGCCTAATGGCGCGGCCCACCCATTTCAGTCCCGAGCCGGCTGTGGCGACGGTCATCGGCGCGCGATCAGTCCGGCCGGATGCGAAACGTGCGCGGCACCGGCGCGAACCAGGCGTCGTAAATTTTTGCGGCTTCGCCCGAGGTTTCAAGCTCAAGCAAGGTCCGATTGACGAAATCGAGAAAGCGCGGCTCGTTTTTCTTGAGCGCGAAACCGGCCGTGCGCGGCAACTGGTAATCGCCCATCAGTGTGAAGTCGGCGAGATGGCCGCTGTTCTTCGCGAACCACAGCAGCAGCATCTTGTCGGCGAGAAAACCGTCGACCCGCTTTTCGGACAAGGCCGAGAAGGCCTCGTCGTAGGTGTCGAAAAAGACAATGGTCATGGTCGGCACCGCGGCCTTGAGCTCGGCATCGACGCTGGCGGAGCGGACCAGCGCGAGCTTGCGGCCGCCAAGCTGCGCGATGCGGTCGATGCCACTGTCCTTGCGCACCAGCACCATGTGCGGCGAGTCGAGATAGGCGTAGCTGAAATCGATGGTCTTGGCGCGTCCCGCGGAGCGCGTCATGCCGACGGCGACAAGATCGACGCGGTCCTGCTGCAAGGCGGAAATCCGCTCGGCGTTGATGATCGGAACTTTCTCGCTGCCAACCGCGAGGCTCTTGGCGACGCGCCCGGCGAGATCGACGTCGTAGCCGATGATGCCTTTGCCTTTTTCAAGGAAGCTGAACGGCGGCGAGGTCTCGGTGACGCCGATGAGCAGGCGCCCGCGCGCCTTGATGTCGTCGAGCTTGTCAGCGCGGGCGGCGATCACAAGCGCCGCCGCGACGACGCAATTGACGAAGAGACTGATCCCGGCGCTGCGAGCGGCCATTTAATGCGCGCCCGGCAGGAATTTTTCGGTGACCAGCGCTTGCATGTCGGGCTCCTTGGGCAGCGTGCCCATCTCCACGAATGAGCGGGCCAACACCGCGAGCGCCTTGGGATCGAACCTGCCGGTGGGGTTGAACAAGCCCATCAGTTCGTCGTAGTCGCGCGTGGCGATCGACGGCGAGACGTTGGCGGAGCGGCGCACGATGTCGATGGTCTGCGCGCGGTGGCCGCGCATGTAGCCGATGGTGTCGAACCAGCCGGCGAGAAACGCCCGCACCGCGTCCGGGTTCGTCTCGGCAAAGGCGCGCCGGGCATAGAGAATGTAGATGTGAAACGTCTTGATGCGGTCGCCGAACTGCAACAGCACGCGGCCGGAGCCGTCCTCTTCCATGCGATAGCCGGCATTGGCCTCGACGATCATGCCGTCGATCTCGTGGGTCTTGAGCGCGGCCATCTGCGCCGCCGTCGTCCCCAGCGGCGCGATGGTGAAGCCGTTGGTGCCCCAACCAAGCTGACGCGACAATTCCTGCGCCAGCCAATAGGTGAGCGAGCCTTTGCTGGACACGCTGACGGTCTTGCCCTTGAGGTCCGCGGCGGTCTTGACCGGGGAATCCTTGAGCACCGCGAGCAGCACGGAGTAGGGCGCGTCCGCCATCGCCGCGACCGCGATCTCCGGTGCGCCCTTGACCTCGAGCGCAAGCTCCGGCCCCGACCCGATGGCGATGTCGATGGAGTCCGCGGCAAGCGCCTGCTGCACGCGCGGGCCGCCGCCGAAATCCGTGACCTGGACGTCGATGCCGTGGGCTTTGAAAATGCCGGCTTCGATGCCGACTTGCAGCGGCACGAACTGGAACGTGCCGGCCTGGGGCTGGCCGACGCGCACCACCGTTTCGGCCCGCGCCGTGCCGGCGGCAAGCACACTCGCAACGAGCAGCGCGGCGGCGAATTTCTGCAGCATGACGTTCCTCCCGACCCGCAACCGTAGCCTGGATTGAGCGCAAGCGAAATCCGGGGTTCGGTCACAGGGCCGCGATGGGGCGCGTTGCATTGGCCGCCGCGGCGCGGATACTGAATCGTCCGCCTGAGCTTGTCATCGGGCCGGCCACTTCGGGCCGGACCCGTTGGCGGACGACGACAGGGGGAGTGAACGTGAAACGCGCGGCCTTGGTGACGGGAGCATCCTATGGGGTTGGCGCCGCAACGGCGCTGGCGCTCGCGCGCGACGGCTTCGATGTCGCGCTCACGGCGACGAAGCCGGAAAATCTTACGGAAACGGTGAAGGCGGTCGAACGCGCCGGCGCGCGGGCGCTGCCGTGCGTCCTTGATCTGCGCGATCAGGCCAGCATCGCGCAGGCGGCCGCCGAGGTCGCGGCGGCGTTCGGCCAACTCGACGTGCTGGTCAATAATGCCGGCGCCAACCTGCGCAAGCGCGCCGCCGAGGTGACGGCGCCGGAATGGGACGAGGTGATGGCGGTCAATATCCGCGGCACGTTCTTCCTGACCCAGGAGATCGGCCGCCGTCTCATCGCAGCGGGCCGCGGCGGCTGCATCGTCAATGTCGCTTCGACGCATGCGCTCGTCGGGGCGGTCGAGCGTTCGACCTACGGCATCTCCAAGGCGGCGCTGGTCGGCATGACGCGGATGCTCGCCGTCGAATGGGCCGAGTACAACATTCGCGTCAACGCCGTCGCACCGGGCCGGCTCGATACGGCCTCGCCGTCGCGCGCCGAAATGGGCGCCGGTTATATCGAAGCGATGCTCAAGCGCATTCCGCTGCACCGGCTGGCGAACGCCGAGGAGGTCGCAGCGATGGTGAGCTATCTCGCCAGTCCCGCGGCCGCATCGGTGAC
>DATJYT010000336.1:0-2546 GCA_035499475.1 Xanthobacteraceae bacterium
ACAAAGGCGGCAAGACCAGCGAAAGCCCTAGCGAAAGCGTTAGCTTGAATTTCAGCAAGGTTGAATGGGACTACAATACACAGCAGTAAGGATCGTTGGGGCCGGTAGAATTCAACAACCCTGTCGGGACTTACGCAGCGCGTGCTCTAGCGACCTGACCTCCGGAGGAACAGCATGTGTCGTCGCCTTCGACTCGGCCGCAATTGGCATCGGAGATCAGGATGCGCTGCGCGAACAATGACCCATCGGGCGACGCGCCGCCTGGCTTCATGACGCGGCTGCAATTCTCAGACAAATTCTCGCAGATGCTTTGCGATGAACAATCGCATCGGCAGCTCGATGCTCTTCATCTCCCAGAGCATCATTGAGCGAGGCGGAAATCCCTGAACCCAATCATCAATGGCAGCGATTGGCGCGCCGAAGCCAAATGGCGGCGATAAAAGATCGAGAGGGCGAAATTCGCCGGTCGTAATATCGAGATTGGGCGCACTCAAGTAGCTGTTCGTCAGGAGGTATCTGATTGGGCTATTGAGGCAATTGACGAATATTTTTGCAATGTCCGCAAAGCTGAGATGAATGAGACAGTCTCGGCACAAAAGGAGATCGGCAGCGGGAAATGGATCAGTTGTCAAATCCAAATGAAGAAAAACGTGCTCGGTATGCCGCGCCCGCAACTGCTGGATCAGCGGCTCGACAATGTCCGCACCCAGATAGGAAAATTGTTCTGGAAATTGGATGGCCCGCATCCAAGTGAAATCGCCGCAAGGCGCGTCGAACAGGGATCTGATTGCGAAACCTTCGATCAGCTTCGGCAGTTCGCGTCGAAGGTTTTCCGTATAGTGGAGCGACGAACCGCAGCCGCTCCGCGGTGCGTCTCCGCCCGGCGGAATCCAAAGTCCCTCCGACCAAATCTTGGTGAAAGTGTTCTCCAGGCTCATCGCCGACCCCCGTAGGGCGGCATCAGGCGCCCACGTTCCGGTCAAAATCGGTCTCTCGCAATGCGTTATCTGGCGGTGACGATACACTATTAGGGAAGATCGTAGCCGCGCGTGACGGCAGTTGGACTCGCTTTCAACTGCGGCGCCCGCCGTGATATCAACGACTTAAGACCGGAAACTCAGTACCGAGGTTGAGCCCATGAAAGCTGCTTTCTTCGAACGGTTCGGCGGCCCGGACGTGTTGCAGTACGGCGATCTGCCGGACCCCATAGCGACCGAGGGCGAGGTCGTCGTCGATGTCCATGCCGCAAGCGTCAATGCCGCCGACTGGAAGTTTCGCGGTGGCCAATATGGGCGCCACGCGGAGGTCAAATTTCCGCAGTTTCCGGGCCGGGATTTTTCCGGCGTCGTCGGCGCGCTGGGTAGCGGCGTCAGCGATCTCAGGGTCGGCGATGCCGTGTTCGGCGTGATCGCGGCCGGCAAGGAAGGCACCTACGCCGAAAAGATCGCGATCACCGCCGCCATCGTGGCCAAGAAGCCGGAGAGGCTGTCACATGTGAACGCCGCGGCGCTGGCGCTCACCGGGCTTACGGCAGTCAATTCGATCGAGGACACGCTCAAGCTCAACCGCGGCGAGACGATCCTGATCCAAGGTGGCGCCGGCGGTGTTGCCGGCTTCGCCATCCAGTTCGCCAAATATCTCGGCGCTCGTGTCATCACCACGACCAGCACGGCGAACGTCGCCTATGTGCGCGGGCTCGGCGCCGACGAGGTCATCGACTACACTAAGGACGACTTCACCAAGGTGGTGAAGAACTGCGACGCCGTCTTCGACACCGTCGGCGACGACGTTGCGGTAAAGTCGTTCGCAGTGCTGCGGCCGGGCGGCCGCGCCGCGTTCATTGCTTCCGGCGCACAGCCCCCGAAGCCGGAGCGCAGTGACGTGACGGCGCTGCGGCCGCCAGTGCCGCGCTCGCGCCAAGCCATGGAACGCGTAGCGCAATTATTCACGGAGGGTGCCGTGCGCCCGCCGGAGGTGAAGCTCTATCGCCTGTCGCAAGCGGCCGAAGCGCATCGGCTGAGCGAGGCGCGGCACTTCCGGGGCAAGCTTGTCTTTCAAGTGCGATGAGAAATGTAGCGCGGAACTTGTCATTGAGCCGGCCATGCCGCCGTCGAAGCCTCTTCGCGGCCCAACAATAACCTCAGCAATTTCAAATCGCTATTCGGCGCAGTGGGCGGCTTTAGCCGACCCGATCCGGACGTCGTGAGACTAAAGGCGCCCTAGCCGGGTCGCCGCGATCAGGGTATGTTTTGCTCAATGCCGGTAGACTAAAAAATCATGGCGACCATCACGGAGGAATACGATGACCACTTCACGCACCTCGCGTCGCAGTCTTCTAAAGTCCGCCGCTCTCGGCTCGGTCGCCGCCCTGGCGGCGCCCTACGTCAAAGACAGTTATGCCGCCGGCACATTGACGCTCGGATGCTGGGACCATTGGGTTCCAGGCGCCAATGACACCTTCACCAAGCTTTGCAACGAGTGGGGCGCCAAGAACAACGTCGAGGTGAAGATCGATTACATCACTTCGCAGGGGGAAAAGGACAAGT
>DATJYT010000337.1:0-6919 GCA_035499475.1 Xanthobacteraceae bacterium
CATCAGCCGGACGATCTCGCGGACCTCGTCGAGCGTGCGGGTGCGGAAGGTGACGCCGATATAATCGATGCGCTTGAGCGCATGGAGATCGAAGTTGAAATCGCCGTGCGTGCCGCCAAGCCGGCCGACATTGACGATGCGTCCGAGCAGCGCCGCCGCTTCAAGATTCTGATTGGCGACCCCGCCGGAAACCAGATCGACGATTAGATTGACGCCCTTGCCGCCGGTCGCCTTCTTCACCTCCTCGGGCCATTTCGGATCGCCGGTGTCGATCGCGAGATCGCAGCCGCATTCCTTGAGCCGCGCCCGGCGCTGCGCGTTGGTCGAGGTGCCCATCACCAGCGACGCGCCCATCAGCTTGCCGATCTGCATGCCCATGAGGCCGACGCCGGAGCTTGCGCCCTGGATCAGCAACGTCTCGCCGCGCTTGAGGCGCCCAGCAGTGACGATCGCGTTGTGCATGGTCTGCAAAGCAACGGGAAAGCATGCCGCCTGCTCGTAGGTCATGTTGTTGCCCGGGATGCGATGCAGCCGGGCGGCGTCAGTGACGGCATATTCGGCAAATCCGCCAGGTGCGGAGCCCATGACACGGTCGCCGGGCTTGAAGCCTTGCACGTTGCCGCCGACCGCTTCGACCTCGCCTGAACATTCCAAGCCGATCCGGGCGCCGACACCGCCAACGCTGCCGTGCTGCACGCCGGATGCGACCAGCAGATCCGCGCGGTTGAGGCTCGATGCTCGCACCCGGACCAGAACCTCGTTCGGCGCCGGGGCGGGCATAGGCAGGTCGCGAATCTCGATGCCGTTTTCACCGAGAACGGCAGCTTTCATGGCGGCTCCTCCCGTTTCACTCACTTGACCATCTCGCTCGCCTTGCGCGCGATGTCCGGCGAGGTGGATTTGTAGATATCGCCGACGAGTTCCTCGATGGCCTCGCCGGAGACCGGCTTGACCTCAAGCTTCATTCTAGCCGCCTCGGCGAGAAAATCCTTGTCCGCTTCCGTTTCCATGAACGCCTTGCGCAGCGCTTGGACGCGGTCCTGTGGCACGCCCGGGGGCATCGCGAACGGGCGGCCCATGACCTGGCGGCCGAAGATGAGTTTGAGGATGTGGCGTTGCTCGTCGGTTTTGGCGAAATCGGTCACCAGCGGCACGTTCGGCAAATCGGGGTGCTTCGCCAACGAGAATTGCATCAGGAAATTCGCTTTCTTGTCGTCGATCCAGTCGCGCCGCGTCGCTTTCACGGTCGACCACGGAATGCCGCAACGGCCCTGCACTTCGCCGCGTTCCATGGCGAGATTGATTTCGTTGCCGCCCGGATAGCCGCCGACGATCTTGAACTTGGCGCCGAACATGTTGTTCAGCAGAGCCGGAAACTGATAGGTGTCGTCGCCGACGCCGCCTGACGCGCCGACGACAAGCTCCTTTGTTAGCACGTCGTCGAAGCTGGAAATGCCGGAGGTGTGCCAGGCGACGCAGACGCTGACCTCGTCGTTGGCGCTGCCGATGAAGCCAAACTTGGTGCCGTCGTATTGGGCAGCGCTATTGCCCAGGAGCGGCTCGAACGCGGTGGCGCGACTGATCGCGCCGATCACGGTACCGTCCTTGGGCGCAGCGCCATAGAGCCAGTTGGCGAGGCGAAGGCCGCTGGCGCCTTCCATATTCTTCGGCACGATTGTCGGATTGCCGGGAATGTATTGGCCGATGTGCCGGGCGAGCAGGCGGGCATAAAGGTCATAGCCGCCGCCCACGCTGGAATTGATGTCGATCTCGATGCGCTTGCCTTGGTAAAACTCGGCCACGGTCTCCGCCGCAGCCCCGGCCGGGAGAATCGCCGCCAAAAGCGCCGCAATCGTCAAGCTACGTCGGATCATGTTATGTGCTACCGTTCAGGTGAACGTCGATTTTAGCCGGGAGCGGTCGACGAAGGATAGCAACGCTTATAAGAGCGCGATGCAACATGAACCAGACCGTCCGCCCCCGGATCGCCGCTTCGGCCTGCCCGCACGACTGCCCATCGACCTGCGCCCTTGAGGTCGAGGTCTTCGACGGGCGCTCCATCGGCCGGGTGCGCGGGGCGGCGGAGAACGCCTATACCGCCGGCGTGATCTGCGCCAAAGTCGCGCGTTACGCTGAGCGCGTGCATCATCCGGATCGCCTGCTGCATCCGCTGCGCCGCACCGGCGCCAAAGGCAGCGGCCAGTTCGCACCGATCTCTTGGGACGATGCCCTCGATCTTGTCGCCGAGCAATTCGTCCGCGCCGAGCAAGCCCACGGCTCCGAAGCGGTCTGGCCCTATTACTATGCCGGCACCATGGGCCTGGTTCAGCGCGACGGCATGAACCGCCTGCGCCACGCCAAGAAATATTCCGGCTTCTTCTCGACCATCTGCGTCAACCCGGCATGGACCGGCTTTATCGCCGGCACCGGCAAGCTCGCCGGTCCCGATCCGCGCGAAATGGCGCGGTCCGATCTGGTGGTGATCTGGGGAACGAACCCGGTGAACACCCAGGTCAATGTGATGACGCACGCGACGCGGGCCCGCAAAGAGCGCAGCGCCAAGATCGTCGCGATCGACGTCTACATGAACTCGACCATGGAGCAGGCCGACCTGCCGGTGCTGCTCCGGCCCGGCACCGACGGCGCGCTTGCCTGCGCGGTGATGCATTGCCTGTTCCGCGACGGCAAAGCCGACTGGGACTATCTCGACCGCTATACCGACGCGCCGCGCGAACTTGCCGAACACATGCGCACGCGCGATCCGGCCTGGGCGTCGCGCATCACCGGCTGTCCGGTGGAGACGATCGAGGAGTTTGCCCGCCTCGTCGGCGAGCGGCCGCGCGCCTATTTCCGGCTCGGCTACGGCTTTTCGCGTTCGCGCAACGGTGCCGTCAACATGCACGCCGCAAGCTGCATCGCCTCCGTCACCGGCGCGTGGCGTCATGAGGGCGGCGGCGCCTTTCACAACAACGGCGCGATATTCCATTTTGACAAGAGCGTGATCGAAGGCGAGGACGTGCGCGACCCCTCGATCCGAATGCTCGACCAGTCGCGCATCGGCTCGATCCTCACCGGAGACACGGAAGCGCTGCGCGGCGGGCCGCCGGTAACGGCGATGCTCATTCAGAACACCAACCCGGTTTCAGTCGCGCCGGACCAGGAGAAGGTCAAGCGCGGCTTTGCCCGCGACGACCTCTTCGTCTGCGTCCACGAGCAATTCATGACCGACACCGCCAAGTTCGCCGATCTGGTGCTGCCGGCGAGCATGTTCGTCGAGCACGATGACATCTATCAGGCCGGCGGCAGCCAATACATCCTGCTCGGGCCGAAGCTCGTCGAGCCGCCCGGCGAATGCCGCTCCAACCACGATGTGATCTGCGCACTGGCCCGCCGGCTTGGCGCCGAGCATCGGGGCTTCGCCATGACGGCGCGCGAGTTGATCGACGCCACGCTGCAAAAATCCGGTTGGGGCACGCTGGCGGAACTCGAAGCCAACCGCTGGATCGACTGCCAGCCGGATTTTGCCACCGCGCATTATCTCAATGGCTTTGCCTATCCGGGCGGCAAGTTCCGCTTCAAGCCGGACTGGCCGGAGGTGCCTTTCACCCGCTGGCACCGCACGCATGATTGTCCTTCCATTCCGCCATTGCCGGACCATTGGGATGTCATCGAAGAGGCGGAACCCGAGCATCCGTTCCGTCTGGCGACGTCACCCGCGCGCGGCTTTCTCAATTCGACATTCACGGAAACGCCGACCTCGCTGGCGCGTGAGCGCCGGCCCGAGGTGATGATCCACCCGGCCGATGCCGCATCACTCGGCGTTTGCGATGGCCAGGAGGTTATGCTCGGCAACCCGCGCGGCGTGGTGCGGATTCACGCCCGTCTGTTCGACGGCGTGCGGCGGGGCGTACTGATCGCGGAATCGATCTGGCCGAACAGCGCCTATCCGGACAACCGCGGCATCAACACGCTGACCGGCTCGGACCCGATCGCCCCGTTCGGCGGCGCCGCCTTCCACGACAACAAGGTCTGGCTGCGCAAGGCGCAGTGAATCATCCGTCCGATTTGCCGCGATGATATTCCGCCGCCGCGGCGCGGACTTTGCTGCGCTGAACTTTGCCGTAGTGTGATTTCGGCAGCTCGCGCACGATTTGAAAAAACTTTGGACGCTTGTGCGGCGAGAGCAGTGCGGCGCAATGCTCCTTGAGGACACCTTCGCTGATCTCAAATCCCGGCGCGGCGACAACAACCGCTGTCACCAGCTCGCCCCATTCCGCATCCGGAATGCCGACGACGCTTGCTTCCTCGACGCCAGCGTGCAGTTGCAAGGCGATTTCCACCTCGTTCGGCTCAACGGACTTGCCGCCGCTGCGGATCACCTCCTTGAGCCGGCCGGTGACCGAAACGATCCCGGCACGGTCTATGGAGCCGAGGTCGCCGGTACTGAACCAGCCGTTTTTCAGCACCTGCGCCGTCAGATCGGGCCGGTTCCAGTAGCCCTTCATGACATGCGCCCCGCGAATCAGAATTTCACCCGCTTGGTCGGGCAAAGCCGGGCCGGCCTCACCGGCGATCGCAACATCACAGCCGAATACCGGCCGGCCGACGGTTTTCATCCGCGCGCGGCGAACATCGGGCGGCGCATCGAGCGCGGAAGGCGGTTGATAGCAGCTCCATGATGCTTCAGTGAGACCGTAAATCACGCCGATCTTCGGGCCAAAGGCATCGACCGCCCGCTCGAATGTCTCGAGCGGCACCGATGCCGCGCCAATATCGATGCTGCGCAGGGAATCGAGCGCGCGCAGGACTGCCGGCGGGCAATCGCGCAGCATGCGCACGAGGTGCGTCGGCACCATGGAAGTTGTGACGGCGCGATATTCTTGCAGCAGTGCAACCATGCGGCTCGCCTCGAATCGTCCGCCGAGCACCACGGCGCCGCCCGCGGACAAATGCGCGAGCACGATGACGCCGGCGATCGGCCACAACGGGCGCATGTTGACCATGATGTCGCCCGGACCCGCGCCGCGAGCCATGACGATGTTCTGCACAATGGCGCGCAGATTGTCGTGGCCGAGCATCACGGCCTTCGGCTCGCCGGAAGTACCGCTCGTGTAATTGAGCGAGGCAAGCAACGAGGCGCTCAGATCGTCATCGTCGCCGGGGACGCTGAGCACATCGGCGTCGCGTCTCTCGAACACGCTGCCGTCGAGCATCTGCCCTGCGGGCGCAACGCCCGCGGCTTTTGCGATCACCTCCGCTGCGAGCGCGGCCCGTTCCCCGTCGAACAGTAGCAAACGCGCGCCGGCATCGCGGATCTGGCTCGCCAACTCGGCGGCCGAAAGACTCGGATCGAGCGGCACGCGCACCAAGCCGGCCGACATGACGCCGTAGTCGGCGGCGAGATATTCCGGCGTCGCATCGGCCAGTATCGCCACTCTGTCGCCCGGATCGAGTCCGCGTTGCCGCAATTCTCGGCCGAGCGAAAACGCGGCGCCGGCGAGATCGGCAAATGACATCGAGCGCCCGCGCGCGGCATCGATCAAGGCCGGCCGCTCGCCCCAGTTCTGAACAAAGCGCAGCAGCAAGCGTGCAATCGTCATGGTCGGACCGCCATGGCTACCAACCGCGCATCATCACGCGGCCCTCGACCGCACGGGCCTCGATCATGGCGTGGGCCTTGGCGGCTTCGGAAAACTTCACTGTCGCCGAGGTGACGGCTTTGACCATGCCGGCCCGCAGCATCGCGAGCGACTGATGAACGTCTTCGAGCGTCGCCATCCCGGATCCGATCACGCGCAGCCGCCGTCCGATCAGCAATCCTGGCGACACCGGGACCGCATCGCCGCCGATATTGCCGAGTACGACCGCGACGCCGCCTTGCGTCATGCAGCGCAGCGTTTCGGGCAACGTCGCGCCGACATTGTCGATGGCGATATCGACGCCGCGCTTGCCGGTCAGCCGCCAGACCTCGGCCGAATAGGCGAGGTCCTTGGCGACGATCACGTATTCCGCGCCGAGCGACTTGAGAAACCCGGCCTTGGCCGGACTGCCGGTGACCGCGATGGGCCGTCCGCCGAGCGCGCGGGCGATCTGGATCTGGTGAACGCCAAGCCCGCCGCTCGCGCCGTTGATAAGAACCGCATCGCCAGGGCCAACGCCGGCAACCGTCTTCAACGCACGGACGCTGGTGCCGATCGGGCAGCACGACAGCGCCGCGGCGATCCAGTCGACGCCGTCGGGAATCTTGATGCCCATATTGGCCGGCACGCATACGAACTCGGCGTAGCCGCCCTCGGTGTCGACGGCGGGAGCGCCAAGGGCGCGGCACATGTCCTGGCGGCCGCGCAGGCAATTGCGGCACTCCCCGCAGAAGCGGCGCTGATAGATGACGACCCGGTCGCCGGGCGCGTGCATCACGACATCCGCGCCGACAGCGACGACTTCGCCGGCGGTCTCGTGACCCGGAACGACGCCGGCCTTGGCGCCCGGCAGCTTGCCGGCACGGTGCAGCACGTCGTGATGACAGACGCCCGCCATCTCGACCCGCACCAGGATGTCGCCCGCCCCCGGCTGCGGCGTCGGAAAATCGCGGACCTTAAGGTTGTCCGGCGCGCCGAAGGCTTCGATAACGACAGCTTTCATCGGGCGTTCCATAAGGCCGCCGCCTTGCGCGGCCGCCGAAAACGTTCTTAAGGTCCCGGCGCGGTCAATTCAATCGAACACAGCTTCAGTCGGGCACCGCCGGATGAACATCCTGCACGAAATGATCTCGAACGGGATCATGGCAGTGACGCTCAATCGCCCGGAGCGGTTGAACGCCCTGGATGTGCCCAGCAAAGAGCAGCTTGCCGGCCTCTGGCGCGATGCTACCGCCAATCCGCAAGTGCGCGCGATCGTGCTTCACGGCGCCGGCGAAAAA
>DATJYT010000338.1:0-3040 GCA_035499475.1 Xanthobacteraceae bacterium
TCGGCTGTCCGTCGCTCGCAAAACGCAGGTGGGCGAAGAGATCCTCGGGGCGAACCGTTTCGGCGCCGCCCTGCGTCGCCGCACCGCCTTTTTCGGCCGGCGTGCGCGGCGCAATCATCATCGCGTCAATGTTCTCCCGCAGCAGCGGCGCCGCGGCTCCGACAATCCTTTCCGACGAATGCGCCATGCTGGTGCTCCTAGGCCTCGACGTCGAGCTTGCGGACGTCGACGATGTGGCCCGACACCGCCGCGGCCGCCGCCATGGCGGGGCTCGCCAGATGCGTGATCGAATTCGGGCCCTGCCGGTTCGGGAAATTGCGGTTGATGGTGGACACCGCGCGCATGCGCGGCTTCAGCGTCTCGGTGAAACCATTGCCTTGGCCGCCGCACATGGAGCAACCCGGTTCGCCCCAATGAAACCCGGCGGCGCGGAAGAGTGTATCGAGGCCCTCGGCTTCCGCCTGCGACTTGACGTTCTGCGAGCCGGGAATGACCCAGGCGATGACGGTGTCGGCGACCTTGCGTCCGCGCGCGACGGCTGCCGCCGAGCGCAAATCCGAGATGCGGTTATTGGCGCAGGAGCCGATGAAGACGAAATCGACCGGCGTGCCTTCCATCGTCGCGCCGGCATCGAGGCCGGTATAGGCGAGCGCGGTCTCGATCTGCGCGCGCCGCTGCGGGTCGGCTTCGCCGGCAGGATCGGGGATGCGCTCGCCGATGCTGATGACGTCCTGCGGGCTGGTGCCCCAGGTGATTTGCGGCGCGACGCCGGAAACGTCGAGCTTCACTTCGCGGTCGAAGCGTGCGTCCGCGTCGGTCGCAAGCGAAAGCCAGTCGCGCACCGCCGCGTCCCAATGTGCGGCGCCGGGCGCGTAAGGGCGGCCCCGAAGATAGGCGACGGTCGTCTGGTCGGGCGCGATGAGGGCAAATCGCGCACCGAGTTCGACTGCCATGTTGCAGACGGTGAAGCGGCCTTCCATCGGCATGGCGGCGATCACTGGCCCGGCAAATTCGACCGCGCAGCCCGCAGCGCCGGCGATGCCGAGCTGGCGGATGACGCTGAGCATCAGGTCCTTGGCCGTGACGCCGTGGCCAAGCCGTCCCGAAAGCGCGATCCGCATCAGCGGCGGTTTTTTCAGGATGCTGGTCTGGGTCGCCAGCGTGTGCAGCACGTCGCCGGCGCAGGAGGCCCACGCCGCCGCGCCGAGCGCGCCGACGGTGCAGGAATGGCTGTCGAGCACCGTGAAGGTCGAGCCCGGCAGCACCAGGCCGATTTCCGGCGCGGTCACGCTGCTGATGCCCTGCATCCTGCTGTCGACGTCGAAATGGACGAAGCCGAACTTTTCGGCCTTTGCACGCATGGCGCGTGTCCAGCTGTTGGCCCGATCGGAGGTGCTATTTGTCCCGCTGCGCAGCGTTGCAACGGTGTGATCGGACACCGCATAGGTGCATTCGGGAAAAAACAGCGGCAGGCCGCGCTGCGCGAGTTGATCGAATTGCGGGGTCGCGAGTTCGGTCAGCAGCTGCCGATCCACGAAAATGAGCCCGAAGCCGTCGCCGAGGTCGTGGACCAGATGGTTGTCCCATATTTTTTCAAAAAGTGTTCTGGCCATTGGTTCCCCAGGCTATGCTAAAATCACTTTAGCGGACTGGCCCGTCGAGTAAAATCGAACGTGGGGGAAGTATGGCTTGTCTGCCGATATCGCTGACGCGGAGGTCGCTCGTCTTCGGCGGCGCGCCGACGTTATGCTTGCTTGCGGTCGAGGCGGCCCGCGCGCAGACGGCCGAGAAATTTTACGCCGGGCGTACGATTACGCTCATCGTGCCGTTCGGGCCCGGCGGTTATTACGACATCGGCGCCCGCCTGATGGCCCGGCATTTCAGCCGGCATATCCCGGGCAATCCGCAAGTGATCGTGGAAAATCTGCCGAGCGCGGGCGGCCTCGGACTTGCCAATCGTTTTGCAGCCGGAGCCGACAACGACGGCACCACCATCGGCGTCTTGCAGCGTGCCGTGCCGCAATACGCGCTTATCGGCTACCAGAGCGTACACTTCGACCCGCTGAAGCTGACCTGGATCGGATCGCTGTCGGCCTATGCGACCGATTCCTACGTCTTGATCGTCAATGCCGGCCACGGCGTTACGACGCTTGCGGATTTGCAGAAGCCTGGTGTGAGGATGAAGCTGGGCGCCGGCCGCGCCGGGTCGGCCAATCTCATCTTCGCGCTGGTCGCCAAGGACCTGTTCGGTCTCAACATCGACATTGTGCGCGGCTATGAGGGGACCGCGCCGATATTTCTCGCTTTGCAGCGCGGCGAGGTCGATGGCCTCCTCGCCGACCTGAGCACGGTGAAAGTCGCGCTGTCCGATATGTGGCGGACGCAAAAGGTCGTTCCATTGCTGCAGTTCGGCCGCAGGACGCGGTTCGACGAACTCCCCGACGTGCCGACGGCGCATGAGTTGTTGCGCGACGACACCCAGCGCAAGTTCCTCAACTTCGCCGAACTGCCGTTCTTCATGGCTTTGCCGCTCGCCGCGCCGACCGGCGTTCCGCCCGATCGCGTCGCGGCGCTGCAATCGGCTTTCATGGCGATGGGAGCCGATGCCGACTTTCTCGCCGACGCCGCGAGACTGAACTACGCCGTCGATCCGACCAGCGGCGCCGTCGTGCGCGAGCAGATCGTCCAGGCCGCAACCACACCCGCCGCCATCGTCAACCGCTTCAAGGCGCTCGTATCCGCCTCCTAGATCTGATCCAGGGTGATGTTGGCTACCCAAATTATCTCGGGCCCACGGTCGGGTTTCGTCACCAATGTCCGCTTCGCCCCCCGAAAGCGACCGAAGTATTGCATCGCCGCGAGATGAGGCGATGGGCCAAAAGCGGATATCGGAGCGCGGCGGTGGAATGTCCGCTATGGGCTGAGGGCGTGGAGCATCATCCAGACGTTTAGACTGGCAAGGACGCGTTCACGGAGCCAAAAAAAGATTCACCACGTCCAGTCGCGCCTTCAGAATATCCCTGGTCGATAGGTAGCTGCC
>DATJYT010000339.1:0-10778 GCA_035499475.1 Xanthobacteraceae bacterium
GCCGAACAGCATCATGGCGATGCCGACCGCGATGTCATTCACCCGCGGCAGCTTGCAGATGTAGCCGTGCATGGCGCCGAGCACCGAGCCGGCGCAGCCTGCAGCCAGCACGCCGAGCCACGGCGAGCCGGAATGGTAGGAAATCGCGTAGCCGGACATGGCGCCGAGAACCAGCGTGCCTTCGAGGCCGAGATTGACGCGGCCGGATTTCTCGGTGAGGCACTCGCCGAGCGCCACGAACATGAACGGCGTCGACACGCGCAACGCGCCGCCGATGAGCGCCACGAGGACGATGAAATATGCGCTGTTGTTCATGTGCGATCGGCCGTGCCGCGGACCTGGAATATCTTGAAGCGGCCGTAAAGTGTCTCCGACATTAGGAGGACGACGAAGGTGAGCCCCTGGAGCACCAGGACGGTCGCATCGGGCAATCCCATGCGCCGCTCGATGAGGCCGCCCGAGGCGACGATGCCGCCGAACAAGATTGCGACCGGAATGATGGCAAGCGGATTGTGCCGCGCCAGGAAGGCGACCAGGATGCCGGTGTAGCCGTAACCGGCAGCCAACGATGCGTTGGCGCGGCCCTGAATGGCCGCAACTTCGAAAAACCCGGCAAGGCCTGCGCAAGCGCCGGCGATGGCGCAGCAGATGACGATCAGCTTGCCGACCGGAAGGCCCTGGGCGAGCGCGGCGCGCGGATTGCCGCCGGCGACCCGGACCGCGAAGCCGAATGTCGTGCGCGACAGTAGAATATAGAGGCCGATCGACAGCACGATGCCGGCAATCAATCCCCAATGCACCTCAGTACCGGGGATATTTCCCACCATGTATTTGTCGCCGATCGGCATTGTCGACGGCTTGTTCGGATTGGTCAGGTCGCGCAGCGAACCTTCGACGAAGAAATTCATGATGGCGATGCCGATATAGGTCATCAGCAGCGAGGAAATCGTTTCGTTGACGCCGCGGGCGTAGCGCAGATAACCAACAATGCCGATCCAGATCGCGCCGATGAGCATCCCGGCGACGCCCATGATGCAAAGCGTCAGGAGCGGCGATACCTTGCCGAGCACAAGCGGGATGGCGACCACCGCGGAGGCAAAACCGCCGAGCACCAGTGCACCTTCGCCGCCGATGATGACAAGGCCGATGCGCGCAGGAAGCGCCACGCATAGCGCCGTCAGGATCAAGGGCGACGAGCGCTGCAGCGTATTTTGCAACGAAAACGCCGTTCCGAAACCGCCGCGCTCGACGAGCTCAAAGAACTCGATCGGAGATTTGCCGAGCGCCAGCAGCAGCAACGAAAACAGAAAGCCCGAAATTGCGAGTGCCAGCAGCGGAATGACGACGTATTCCGCACCGCGGCGAATACGAATCGAAAGATCGTTCCACTGATTGGAGGCAATCGCCGCTGTCGGCAGCGGTTGTGCGATGTCGGCCATGCTCTGCTACGAACTCCCGGACAATCGATCGAAGCCAAGGCAGCCAGCCGCGCGGCGTAAATTCAAGCCGCGCGGCGTGGCATCACGCGTTGCGATCAGGTGATCGAGCCCTGGACGCCATCGAGCAGGTAATTCATCTGGTCCAGGAACGGATCGAGATTGTCGTAGGTCTTGCTGATGACGACGTTGCCTTTGTTGTCTTTCAGCGGACCGACATAGATCGGCTTTTTCGCCTTGAGGCCGGCGATCGCCGCGGTCGCGGCTTTGCGCGCCGCATCGTCGGCGCCGGCGCCGAACGGCGTGTTTTGCACCATGTCGGCTTCGTAGCCGCCGCTGACCATGTTGGGCAACTTCTTGCCGCCGGACAGGTCGGCGGCATAGCCCTTGTAGATCGTGATCCACTTGTACTCGGCGCCGGTGATGAAGCCTTTCGGCGCGAGCGGAGCCTGCGAGGCATTGTGGCCGCAGGTTTTGACGCCGCGTTTCTCGGCGGTCTCGATCACGACCTTCGGACCGTCGACGTGGCAGGTGATGACATCGTTGCCGGCATCGACCAGGGCGTTGGTGGCTTCGGCTTCGCGGACCGGGAGCGACCAGTCGCCGGTGAAGATCACCTGCACGGCGGCGTTGGGGTTGGTGGACTTGGCGCCCAGCATGAACGAATTGATGTTGCTGAGAACCGAGGCGATCGGTTTGGCGGCGACGAAACCGAGCTTGTTGGACTTGGTCGAGAGACCGGCCGCGACGCCATCAACATAATGGGCTTGGTTGAGATAGCCGAAGTAGCTCCCGAGGTTCATCGGGTGCTTATCTTTATTCCATAGCGGTGCTGCGTGGCGGAACTCGACCTTTGCATATTTTTTAGCCAAGTCGATCATAAAGGGATCAAAATAGCCGAACGACGTGCCGAGAATGATGTTGGCGCCGTCCAGGTTGATCATCGATTCCATGGCCTTGGAGCAGGCGTCCGTTTCAGGAACGTTTTCCTCCTCGACCACTTTCACGCCTGGAAGACTTTTGAGCGCCTTAGCGGCGACCGCATGGGCCTGATTCCAGCCGAAATCGTCCCGCGGGCCCACGTAAACGATGCCGATAATGGCTTCGGCGGCTTGCGCCATCCGCGCCATCGAACCGGTCGCAAGCACGGAAGCCGCACTCGCCTTGAGAAATGTGCGCCGATCAAACGTTAATAGTGACATCTTCCGTCCTCCACCTCTGTATGAGCCGCTCCGCCGAGTCGGAGTTGTTTGCAAACGGCATGCCATGCAGGGGATTCGACGGCGCGGCCTTTGCATCGCGTGCGACCTGCGGAGAAGGACCCATGCTCGACGTGATTGACCTGACCGGCCTGCAATCCGGCGAACCGAGCGCGGTGCGTCGGGTCGCCGCAGAACTTGGCCGCGCTTGCCGCGACGTGGGCTTTTTTTACGTCGGCAATCACGGCGTGCCTGACGCGTTAATGTCCGGCATGTTCGCGGCGGCGGCGGCCTTTTTTGCCGAGCCTCGGGCGAGCAAGGACGAGATGTCGATCAAACGCTCGCGCCACAACCGCGGCTATGTCGGCGTCGCCACCGAAAGTCTTAATCTCGTCCAGGCCGATCAGAAGGAAGCATTCAACATCGGCCTCGATCTTGCCGCGACCGATCCGGAGGTGATTGCCGGAAAGCCGTTTCGCGGCGTCAATCTGTGGCCGCAGACGCCGGGATTTCGCGACACCGCGCTTCAATATTTCAACGCATTGTGGCGGCTGGGACTCGATCTGCATTTGGCGATCGCCGCCGACCTTGGTCTGCCGCCCTCCTTCTTTGCCGACAAGTTCGATCGCCCGATGGCGACGTTGCGGCTTTTGCACTATCCGCCGCGCGATACACGGGAGGATGATCTTCCGGGCGCCGGCGAGCACACCGACTACGGCAGCCTGACCATCCTGCTCACGGACAGCGTGGGCGGTCTCGAAGTGCGCCGCCGCGACGGCACCTGGATCAAAGCGCCGCCGATTCCACGAACATTTGTTTGCAATATCGGCGATTGCCTCATGCGCTGGAGCAACGACACTTACGTTTCGACGCCGCACCGCGTCGTCAGCCCGCCTGGACGGGACCGCTATTCGATCGCCTTCTTCTTCGATCCCAACCCCGACGCGCTGATCGAATGCCTGCCCGGCTGCGACACGCCGGGACATCCGGCGAAATACGCGCCCATCCTCGCGGCGGATTATCTGACGCAAAGGCTTGTTGCGACTTACGGCACCGGGTAATCCGGCTCGATCCATGCGCCCCGATCTCATCCTGCGCAACGCCCGCATCAGCGGTCGCGAACCGCAGACGTTCGACATCGCCATTGCCGATGGATGCATCGGCGCGATCGCCGACGGCATCGCCGCCGATGCGCCGGCTGAAGACCTTGGCGGCAGGCTGGTCGTGCCGGGTTTCGTCGAGACCCACATCCATCTCGACAAGTCGTGCATCCTCGACCGTTGCCAGGCGGGCGGCACGCTCCAGGAGGCGATTGCCGAGGTGACAGCGCTCAAGCGCAGCTTCAGCGAAGACGACATCTACGAGCGCGCGCGACGCACCTTGGAAAAGGCGATCCTGCAGGGAACCATGCGCATGCGCACGCATGTCGAAGTCGATCCGCGCGTCGGCCTTCGCGGATTTCGTGCGATCCGCCGCCTCAAGCGCGATTATGCCTGGGCGATCGACATTGAAATCTGCGTTTTCCCACAGGAAGGACTGCTCAACGATCCGGGCGCCGAAGAACTTTTGATCGCGGCTTGCGAGCAGGGCGCCGACCTCATCGGCGGCTGCCCTTATACCGACAGCGACCCCCACGGGCAGATCGCACGCATCTTCGCAATCGCAAAGCGCTTCGACCGTGACGTCGATTTCCATCTCGACTTCGATCTCGACCCTTCGCAGATGAATCTCGACGAGGTCTGCCGCCGCACCGAGGCCGAGCGCTGGGGCGGCCGCGTGACCGTCGGCCACGTCACCAAGCTGTCGGCGCTCGAGCCGGAGCGATTCGCGGCGGCGGCAAGACGCCTGGCGGAGGCTGGCGTGGCGGTGACAGTGCTGCCGGCGACCGATCTTTATCTGATGGGGCGTGGCCACGATCACGACGTTCCGCGCGGCGTCACCGCGGCGCATCGCCTGCTCGACCACGGCGTTGTCTGTTCGATCGCCACCAACAACGTACTCAATCCCTTTACGCCGTTCGGCGATTGCTCGCTCATCCGCATGGCCAATCTTTACGCCAACGTCGCGCAAGTGGGCAGCCCGGCCGAGCTCGCCTCGTGTCTCGACATGGTCACGGCGCTGCCGGCAAAGCTGATGAATGCCAAAGACTACGGCCTCCGCGTCGGCAACCCGGCCGATCTCGTGGCGCTCGATTGCGCGGATGCCGTGAGCGCGGTGACAGAGCTCGCGCGCCCGCTGTTCGGTATCAAGCGCGGCCGGCGCACCTTCGTCTGTCCACCGGCGCGGCTCCTTCGCGATGCGGACGGCGCTAGTTAGAAGCAGTTTGCGCCCGGTTCGAAATGCTTGCCGATGGCGGCTTCAAGCGCCGGCAACGCCGCTGCGATCGACGCCTTGTCGCGCATCCCATCGCGCATGCGGTTCATCACCTCGGCGCGCGCTCCCTCGTAGTCGACACCGATCACCGCGCCGTCCTTCACGACCGTGCGCCCCGCGACGATGAGCTCGCGAATATGCCGCGCGGTCGCCCGCGTCAGCAAGAGTTGCAGGGGATCGGCTTGCTCGCGCAACCGATCGTCGTCGATGGCAGCCCAGTCGAGCAGCAGCAGGTCCGCCGGCGCGCCCGGCCGGATGGCGCCGCCGTCGTCGATATTGCTGACTGAGAGACGTCCGTGGGCGAAAGCGGCGCGCAGCGTCTGCTCGCGATTGACCGCGGCGTGAAAGCCGGTGCCGACGTGGAGAAGATGCCAAAGCCTCAGATCGCGAAGCGCGTCATCATCGTCATCGAGCGCGCTGCCGTCGAGGCCGAGCGCGACGCGGCACCCGGCGGCGAACATGCGCGCAACCGGCGCGATACCGGAGCGCAGATGCAGGTTCGAGCTGGTATTGACCGCGATGGTGACGCCGCGCTCTGCCAGCAATTCGAGCTCCTCCGGACGCGCCCACACGCAATGGGCAAGGCTGAGTCGCGGCGACAACAGCCCGAGCGCATCGAGATGTTTGACGATGCCCGCCGGGTGCGTCGCATCGGCCCACGCACGCTGGTAGCGGGTCTCGAGGAGATGCATGTGGATGCGGCGACCGGTGCGCTGCGATGCCTCGGCAATTGCCGACAGCAGTGCGTCGCTGCACCACTGCACGCCGTTGGGGCCGAATTGGACGTCGAACATCGGCCCGGCGGCGGTTGCCGCAACTGCATCGACGAGCGCGAGGAATTCGCGCGGCGGTAGCGGCTTGCGTGCGACGATCAATTCGAACTCCCGGCGCGCCGCAGGCGGCAGCGCGGCGAGGATCGGCTCCGATGCGCCGTAGACAAGCGGATTGCGGTCACGCATGGAGACCGCGAAGCCGACCCTGACGCCGACATCGCGCGCGGCGCGCGCAATCGCGGCGGCTTCGGCCGGCAGATCGGTCAATCCTTGCGGCCGCGTTAGATGCATCATCACCGCTCCGACGCCGCCCAGCGCCGAGCGCGACAGCGCGACGACGGCGGCAAGATAAGGATCGACGGATGGAATCAGCGCCTGGTATTGAATCCAGGTTTCAAGCGGCTTGCCCGACGCGCCGAGCGAGCTGGTGCGCACCGCGCGGCCGTGATCATGCGCGTTGACCAGTGCGGGCAACACGAAGAGCGGCTCGGCCTCGTCAGCCGCAATATCGCCGACTTCGCTCACCCTGCCGGCATTGAGCGTGATCTGGCGGTGCGAAGCGACGGACTTATCAGCCGCCTCGACCAGGAGGGCGCAATTGATGGTCCGCATATTCAAAGCGGCGACCGCCGCAAAGCACCGTGCGGTCGCCGCTGAGATGGCGCGAAGCCTTACTTCATCGCCTCATAGACCGCGTGGGTCCACGCGCCTTCGGGCTTCTTGGTGATCACGGGATCGGACTTGCCGCTCATCAGGACCGCGACCGTACGGTCGTAGTCCTTCGGATCAAGTTCGCCGGTGCCCGGGTCGAGCAGCTTGCCGATCTCGCCCATCATCCGTTTCTGATCCTTCTGGGTCTTCGACCCCGTAGTGTCGGTGGCAAGAATAATCTTCACCGCTTCGTCCTCATGTGCCTTGGCATAGTCCCAGCCCTTCATCGAGGCTTTGACGAACTTCGCCATCTTGGCGACGAAAGCCGGGTCTTTCAGCTTCGGCTGCATGGCCCAGAGACCGTCCTCGAGCGTGGCAACGCCTTCCTTCTCGTAATTGAAGATGACTAGGTCGCTCGGCTTGAAGCCGCCGTCGATCACCTGCCAATATTCGTTATAGGTCATCGCTGACACGCAATCGGCCTGCTTCTGCAGGATCGGGTCGACGTTGAAGCCCTGCTTGAGGACCTTCACGCCGCCCGGCGAGCCGTCGGTCTTGAAGCCGAGCTTCGACATCCAGTTGAGGAACGGATATTCGTTGCCGCCGTACCAGATGCCGACCGTCTTGCCCTTCAGGTCCTCCGGCTTCTTGATGCCGGTGTCCTTGCGGCACACGAGTTCCAGGCCGGAATGCTTGAAGGTCTGCGAAATATTGACGAGCGGCACGCCCTTTTCACGCGATGCCAGCGCCGAAGGCATCCAGTCGACCACGACGTCGGCGCCGCCGCCGGCGATTACTTGCGGCGGAGCAACGTCCGGCCCGCCGGGATTGATCGTCACGTCGAGTCCGGCCTCCTTGTAGAAGCCCTTGTCCTTGGCGACGAAATAGCCCGCAAACTGAGCCTGCGCGACCCATTTGAGCTGGATCGTTACCGGATCGGCGGCCTGAGCGGCACTCAACGGAAGCCCGACGGCCGCGGCCGCCGCAAGCATCGTTATTTTTCTCATGACTACATGCTCCACACGATGTGCGAACCGCCGAGTCAGGTCCGATAGGATGGATGCCAAAATGTCGTCGCGCGCTCGGCGAGCGCGACAATTCCGTAAAACGCCATCCCGGCGATAGCGGCGAGCGCGATCTCGGCCCACACCACGTCGAGCGCCATGCGGCCGGCCTCGATCGAGATGCGAAAGCCGATGCCGCGCGTCGGCGTGCCGAAGAACTCTGCGACGATCGCGCCGATGAAGGCGAGCGTCGAGTTGATCTTCAGCGCGTTGAAGATGAACGGCATCGCCGCCGGCAGATAAAGCTTGCGCAAGGTCTGGCCGTGGCCGGCGCCATAGGAGCGCATCAGGTCGCGCTCGATATAGCCCGCGGCGTTGAGCCCGGCGAGCGTGTTCACCAGCATCGGAAAGAACGTGATGACGACGACCACCGCGGCTTTTGACGGCCAATCGAAGCCGAACCACATCACCATGATCGGCGCGATGCCGACGATCGGCAGCGCCGACACGAAATTGCCGATCGGCAGCAGGCCACGGCCGAGGAACGTGTAGCGGTGCGCGATCACCGCAACGAGAAAACCGGCGCTGCAGCCGATGACATAGCCGCTGAGCACGCCGAGAATGAAAGTCTGGAAGAAGTCCTCCCACAGCATCATCAGCGAAGCGGCAAAGCGCACCGCAATCGCGCTCGGCGCCGGAAACAGCACGGACGGCACGCCGAAGCCGCGCACGGCGACTTCCCACAGGTAGAACAGGAAGGCGCCGAACAGCAGCGGAATGGCAAGATCGATCGCCCGCGCCGCCGATTTTTCTTGGGGCCTGACGGCGGCGAGCCTGGCGACGCCGAGCCACGCCGCGATCCAGTTCGCCACGACCGCAAGCCAGAAACCCCATGTCGCGGTGCCCGCGACGGCGTCATCCCGCAGCAGCGCCAGTGTAACAAAGCAGCCGAGAATGACGCCCGCGAATGTCATCGCGATGGACAGGCGGGGCGCGACAAACGCCGCGGCCCCGTAGAGCGCGGCGGCAACAACGGTCAACGCCAGCAATCCGGGCCGGGCGAGAAGGCCAGCCGCAGGCGCACTCGACAGCGGCACCACGATGGCAGCGAGCATGCCGAGCGCGGCGGCGAAGAAAACGCCCCGCTGCCAATCGGGTTTCATGTACGCGCTCCCATCGCGCGCCCGACCCAGCGTTCGGCGAGATCGACGAGGCCGATCAACCCGACCGCAAGCAACGAGGCGGCAACCAGCGCCGCCCAAATCTGGATGGTCTGGCCGTAATAGGAGCCCGCAAGCAGCCGGGCGCCGATGCCGGCCTGCGCGCCGGTCGGCAGTTCGGCGACGATAGCGCCGATCAGCGAGATGGTGATTGACACTTTGAGGCTCGCAAACAAAAACGGCACCGATGACGGCCAGCGCAGCTTCCAGAAGATCTGCGCCGCTGTCGCCGACCACGTCCGCATCAGGTCGAGCTGAATCGGATCCGGCGAGCTCAATCCCTTCACCACGCCGATGGTGACCGGGAAGAAGCACAAGTAGGCCGAAATAAGCGCTTTCGGCAGCAGTCCGCGCAGTCCGATCGAACCGAGAACGACTATGACGATGGGCGCGACCGCCAGGATCGGCACCATCTGCGAGCAGATGATCCAGGGCAGCAGGCTCTTCTGCAGCGTGCGCACGTGCACGATCAGCACGGCAAGAATAATTCCGAAGCCGGCGCCGAGCAAAAATCCGATGAAAGTCGACGACAGCGTGACCCAGCTGTGAAAGACGAGGCTGCGCGGCGACGTCACCGGCCAGCCGAAGACATCTTCGCCGAAGGTCTGCAAAATCTGGTGCGGCGCCGGCAGCAGCGGCCGCTCCGCGCTCAGGGTGCCGGAGATGAGATCGGCGATCGTGTAAGGCGTCTCCTCGCGCTCGAAACCCGAGCGGACGATGCCCATGTTCATCAGCACCGCGGCCACGTACCAGATCGCGATGATCGCCAGCACGATTGCGATCACCGGGGCATAACGCACGATGAGCGGATGCCACCGGATCTCGGCCGGCCGGCCGGAGGAAAGCGCGCTACTCGTCATAGGAATGACCGGACCGCAGGCCGGAGCGCACGCGCTGCGCGATCCTGATGAATTCCGGCGTTTCGCGAATTTCGAGCGTGCGGTCGCGCGGAAACTCGGTGGCGATAATGTCGATGATCCGTCCCGGCCGCGGCGACATCACCACGATCTTGGTGGAGAGAAACACCGCCTCGGGAATCGAATGCGTGACGAAGACCACGGTCTTGCGGGTCTGATCCCACAGCCGAAGGAGCTGCTCGTTGAGGTGGTCGCGCACGATTTCATCGAGCGCGCCGAATGGCTCGTCCATGAGGAGAAGCGCGGGCTCAAACGACAGTGCGCGGGCGATCGATGCGCGCTGCTGCATGCCGCCGGAAAGCTGCCAGGGATATTTGCGCTCGAAGCCGGAAAGATTGACGAGTTTGAGATACCGATCGACGCGCTCGCGCTGCTGCGCCGCATTGTAACCCATGATCTCCAGCGGCAGTGCGACATTGCGCTCGATGGTGCGCCAGGGATAGAGCGCGGCCGCCTGGAAGATGTACCCATAATGACGGTGGAGGCGCGCCTCTTCGGGCGTAACGCCGTTCACCGAAATGGTCCCGGCGGTCGGCTGCTCGAGATCGGCGATGACGCGCAGCAGCGTGGTCTTGCCGCAGCCGGACGGCCCAATGAAGGAAACAAAATCGCCCGCCGCGATGTCGAGGTCGACATTGGAGATCGCCTGGACCTCGCCGTCCGCGGTCTGGAACGTCAACGACACACCGCGGGCGCTGACGGCGAGCGCCTCGGCTCGCTTGGCCGACGGGCCGACTTGGGTTGCAACATCAGGCGCTCGCATGCGTCCATCCAGACGTAATGATCTTGCGGGCGCCGATGCAAAAGCCGTGCTTCGCGGGTGCGCTCCCTTCCGTCTTGCTCTCAGAGGGATCATTGCAAAATATTGACAGACCTGCGCAGCGAATCCGCGCCCAATATTTGCTCACGCTGAGAGAATAATGGGCATGCGGAACCATGATCGACCAAAGGCCCATGCTGGAATTCAGCGATCATGGAACACTTTGACTTGTCACGCCAAACCTTTCCATACTTTGCGCGTCAGCAGGCCTGTCCGATGGTCGTTCACGTCGCATGAAACCCGCGCCCTTTCGTTATATGGCCGTCCGCTCGGTCGAGCAGGCGTTGGCGCTCAAGGCTCAATACGGTGACGAGGCCCGGTTTCTGGCCGGCGGCCAAAGCCTTGTACCGACGTTAAATTTCCGGCTGGCCGAACCGGCGGTGCT
>DATJYT010000340.1:0-3618 GCA_035499475.1 Xanthobacteraceae bacterium
CGAGGGCGGCTTTCCGGCCGAACGCGGCCGCTATCACCTTTATGTATCGCTGGCGTGCCCCTGGGCACACCGCACGCTGATCTTCCGCAAGCTGAAAAACCTCGAGGACGTCATCTCGGCATCCGTCGCCGCGCCGCTCTATGGCAAGACCGGCTGGGAATTCGGCGCCGAGCGCGGCGGCACGCCGGACACCGTCAACGGCAAAACGACGCTCGCCGAGATCTACCTCATTGCCGACCCGCATTATACCGGCCGCGTCTCCGTGCCCGTTCTCTGGGACAAGAAGCAGCGCACCATCGTCAACAACGAATCCTCCGAGATCATCCGCATGTTGAACTCATCGTTCGATGCGTTCACCAACGTCCACACCGATTATTATCCCGCGGCGTTGCGCTTGGAGATCGACCGTATCAACGAGGTCGTCTATCCGAACATCAACAACGGTGTTTATCGCGCCGGCTTTGCCACCACCCAGGAGGCTTACGAGGAAGCTGCCCGCGCGATCTTTACGACGTTCGACGAGATCGAGCAGCGCTTATCGCGCCAGCGCTACCTTGTCGGCGGACAGATCACGGAAGCCGACTGGCGGTTGTTCACGACGCTGGTGCGCTTCGACACGGTCTATTTCAGCCACTTCAAGTGCAACCTGCGGCGCGTCGCCGACTATCCCAATCTTTGGAACTATCTGCGCGACCTTTATCAAGTGCCGGGCGTCGCCGAGACGGTGAGCATCGATCACATCAAACGGCACTATTACGGCTCGCAGCGGCAGGTCAATCCGACCGGCATCGTGCCGATCGGACCGATCATCGATTTTACGCAGCCGCACGATCGCGGCCGCTTCCGCTAAGTGCAAGCGCGCCGCTCGTTTTCACGGGCGACGCGCCTTGCTGCCTCAAATCGAAACTTCAGTAGCAGACGTTGACCAGGCGCCAACGCAGGCCGTAGGGCGTCGGCACGAGCCGCCGCTGCCAGCAGCCACCGTAATAGCCGTAATAGGCGGGACCGCCGAAAGCGTAGAGGCCACCCCATCCGCCACGCCAACCCCATCCGCCGCCGTGCCAACCGCCATGCCAGCCGCCGCCATGCCAGCCGCCACCGCCGTGCCATGCTCCGCCGCCCATATGACCGCCGCCGTGGGGTGCCGCCATCGCACCGGTGGCCAAAGTCGCAGTGCCGAGGGCAACGGCGGTCGCAATTGCCATCATCGTCTTGCGCATGAAATTCTCCTTCGAAACGTGAACGCGTATCCGCCGTTCGGCAAACGCCTGAAAAGGAAGATGGTTTCGCGCGAGAACGGATCAATGACCAATTGACGCGGAGTGGGAACATCCAAATGCCGCAGCGCCCGCCGCCATGCGGTTACCAAAAGTGGGCGGCGGCGCGGCCATCAAGCACTTCGGCAAGCCGTTCGCGCGTCGCGCGCGTCGTATCCTCGGGCAGCGCATTCGGCGCGAAAAAGCCGTGAGCGATGATCTCCCAGTTCGGCTGCGGCGGCGCGTTCTGCCGGAAGGAGCGCACCATGAAAAGCGCAACATAATCGCGCTTTGAAATCCGGCGGTTGAGATACATGCCGAGAAGAACCGGCGCGCCGGTCAGTTCGATATTGCCTTCCTCGCGCAATTCGCGCGCCAGCGCCTCAGTCAGCGTCTCCCCCACCTCAACGCCGCCACCGGGGAAATGCCAGCCGCTGACGTAGCTGTGCTCGACGAGAAATATTCTGCCTTCGCCGTCGATGACGAGGCCGCGCACGCCGAGGGTGTGCGCGCGCGAGAACCGCCAATAGGCGTGCAAAACGCGCCGTATCAGCGGTTCGAACGGGCGGCGAATGGCGGCCAAATCCATGCGGATCCTGTGCTAGCCGCATTAGAATAGTTCTAATATGATTGTCGCGCAGTCCGCGACCACCATGCAGATCAAGCGGTTAAGGGGAAGCCTGTGAAACGCTTTGCCGATCTGAGCGAACAGGAAGTCCTGGCGCTCGCTATTTCCAACGAGGACGAGGACAACCGCATCTACCGCTCGTTCGCGGACGCGCTGCGCGGCGCCTATCCCGATACCGCCGATATGTACGACAAGATGGCGCAGGAGGAGATCGGGCATCGCGATATGCTGCTCGAGCTCCATCGCAAGAAGTTCGGCGACTTCCTGCCGTTGATCAGGCGCCAGGACGTGAAGGGCTTTCTCGAGCGCCGCCCGATCTGGCTCAACCGCCCGCTGGCGATCGACGCGACGCGCAAGTTCGCCGAGGAGATGGAATACGAAACTGCGCGCTTTTACCGGCGCGCCGCGGAAGCCGCGAAGGACGACGCGGTGCGCGATCTGCTGCGCACGCTTGCGGCCGCGGAAGACAAGCATGAAAGCCTTGCGCACGAGCTTGGCCAGAAGATCACGCCCAAAGCGCGCGATCGGGAGGATGAAACCGCCAAGCGCATGTTCATGCTGCAATATGTGCAGCCGGGCCTTGCCGGTCTCATGGACGGCTCGGTGTCCACCCTCGCGCCCTTGTTCGCGGCGGCCTTCGCAACTCACGACACATGGTCGACGTTCCTGGTCGGGCTCGCCGCCGCGATCGGCGCCGGCATTTCCATGGCCTTCGCCGAGGCGCTGTCGGACGACGGCTCGTTGACCGGCCGCGGCGCGCCGGTGGTGCGCGGCGCCGTCTGCGGCGCGATGACGGCACTCGGCGGTCTCGGCCATGCCCTGCCCTACCTGATCCCGCAGTTCTCGATCGCGACCTCGCTTGCTTTCGCTGTCGTTGCGGTGGAACTGGCCGCTATCTCGTGGATCCGAACCCGCTACATGGATACGCCGTTTCTGCAGGCCGCCTTTCAAGTCGTGGTCGGCGGCGTTCTGGTCTTCGTCGCCGGCATCCTCATCGGCAGTTCCTAATCGGCGGCCACGAAACCGTGCCGTCGTCGACGAATCTGCCTATCATCGCTCGGCAATGTTCACGCTTGCCCACCTTTCCGACGTGCATCTTTCGCCATTGCCGCGGCCGCGGCCTGCCGAGCTGCTCAACAAGCGCGGATTGGGCTTCATCAATTGGCTCCGCGGGCGAAGGCTCGCGCACAGCGCGGAAGCCCTCGATGCCATTGCGCACGATATAAAGCTGTGCCGAGCGGATCACATCGCCGTCACCGGCGACCTCGTCAACCTCTCCCTTGAAGCCGAATACAAGCGGGCGCGCGCGCTGCTGGAGCGGCTCGGACCGCCACGCAACGTCACCTTCGTCCCCGGCAACCACGACATTTACGTGCGCGGCACCGAGCAATGGCCGGCGAAATACTGGGGCGACTACATGCGCGGCGACGACGGCCTCGAGCACTTCCCGTTCCTGCGGCGGCGCGGCGACGTTGCGCTGATCGCGCTCTCGACAGCGTTACCGACCGGCCCGCTGCTCGCAACCGGGAAGCTAGGGCAACGCCAGATCAGCCGGTTCGCCGAACTGCTCGACCAAACGCGTGGATTGTTCCGCGTCGTGCTCATTCATCACCCGCCGCAAAGCCCGCCGCGGCGCTACCTCCGGCGCCTCACCGATGCCACGGATTTCCGCGCCGTGCTGGCGGCGAAGGGCGCCGAGCTTCTGCTGCACGGTCACGATCATCGCCGCGCGCT
>DATJYT010000341.1:0-9333 GCA_035499475.1 Xanthobacteraceae bacterium
TCGGCGATCCGCAACGAGCAGTCTCGGCCGCGCAATGTCAAGCCTTCGCCGTTCTCGCGGCGAGGCGCAACAGCGCCGCCCATTTGGCGCCGAGCCCGGAGTAATTCCTTTCCTGAAAGTAATCTGACGAAGAATTAATGCGTCCGTCAGGACCCCGTAAGTCGCCATGATCATTTCTACCTCGCAGGTCCGCAGGGCCTTTCAGATGGAGAATGGAAAATCATGAATCCGAGCAATCCTCAAAATCAACGCAACTCGCTCACGGCCCGGCGCCTCGTGCTGCTGGCTTCCGTGGCGGGGCTGGGAGCGGCTGTGCTGATGACCGGCGTCAGCAACTATCCGACGGCCCTTCCGTTCACGACCTCGGCGGCCAGTGCTGCCGATTCGACATTGCAGCATCCAGTCGGCTTTGCCGACATTGTCGCCAAGGTGAAGCCTGCGGTGATTTCGGTACGGGTGAAAATTCCCGCGTCCGACGAGCCTGCTTTGCTGCAGCAGAATCGCGACGACCAGGATGGCATTTCGCCGATGCCGGGCTCGCCGCTCGACAGGTTCTTCCAGCAGTTCGGCCAACAGTTCGGTCAGGGCGGCCGCAACGGCATGCCGCAACGGCATGAGACGATCACCGGCGAAGGCTCCGGCTTCTTCATCACCGCTGACGGTTATGCGGTGACTAACAATCACGTGGTCGATCACGCCAAGTCGGTCCAGGTCACGACCGACGACGGCACGATCTATACCGCCAAGGTGGTCGGCACCGATCAGAAGACCGATCTTGCTTTGATCAAGGTCGACGGCAAGAACGACTTCCCCTACGTCAAATTCGCCGATCACACGCCGCAAGTCGGCGACTGGGTGGTCGCGGTCGGCAATCCGTTCGGCCTCGGCGGCACCGTGACCGCGGGCATCGTCTCGGCGCGGGGCCGCGATATCGGCGCCGGCCCCTACGACGACTATGTCCAGATCGATGCGCCCATCAACAAGGGTAATTCCGGTGGCCCGGCGTTCGACGTCAACGGCAACGTCATCGGCGTCAACACCGCGATCTACTCGCCGTCGGGCGGTTCGGTCGGTATCGGCTTCGACATTCCGGCCGAGACCGTGAAGACCGTGGTGGCGCAGCTCAAGAGCTCCGGCCACGTCACGCGCGGCTGGCTCGGCGTGCAGATTCAGCCGGTCACCGCGGCAATCGCCGACAGCCTCGGCATGAAGAAGGCCGAAGGCGCGATGGTCGATGAGCCGCAAGACGGCAGCCCGGCAGCCAAGGCCGGCATCAAGGCCGGCGACGTCATCACCGCCGTCAACGGCACGTCGGTGAAGGACGCGCGCGACCTCGCCCGAACCATCGGCATGATGGCGCCGGACAGCTCCGTCAAGCTCGACGTGCTGCGGGACGGTCAGACCAAGACGCTGAACCTGACGCTTGCCGAAATGCCGAACCAGCAGCAGGCCAGGGCCGACACCGGCAACGGCGCCGAGCCGACAAGCGGCGTGCCGCATCTTGGTCTGTCGGTCGCGCCGGCGAGCGAAGTCTCGGGCGCTGGCGGCCGGGGCGTCGTGGTGACCGGAGTCGATCCGGACGGTCCCGCCGCCGAGCAGGGCTTCCGCACCGGCAACGTCATCCTCGACGTCGGCGGCAAGGCGGTCGCCAATGCCGGCGACGTGCGCAAAGCGCTCACCGAAGCCAAGGCCCAGGGCAAGCATGAGGTTCTGATGCGCGTGAAGATGGGCGATGCGACCCGGTTCGTCGCGCTGCCGCTGGGGAATGCGTAACGCGTGATTTGTCTTGCGTAGTGCGTAACGCGTTCTGTTGCGTTCAAGCGTAACAACCGGTCAACCGCCGGCCGCGCCAGCCTCCTCAGGTGCGGCCGGCGGGATGACCCAAAAGGGACGGGCGCTTGGCCCGTCCCTTTCTTGTTGGCCAAAAGGCTTTCCGCGCGTGCGCGTTTGCTTCGATTGCCGGCACGGCGAAACTGTCGTACCAGTTCGCCTCCGCGGGGCGGCAATTGTGTTCCGGGCGGCCGCATTGCCGGCGCCCGCTACAAGGAAGCGCAATGCACCGGGGTCGGCAAACGGTGGCGGGCTTGATGCTCGCCGGCGCGGTCGCCACGATCGCGGCTTTGGTGCTGCCTGCCGAATTGTCGGCGCAGAGCGCGAGCTTCAGCGCGCCGGGCCGCGTCGAGGGCGCCGGCCCGACGCTGTCGATCGGCGCCGCCGCTACCGGAACTGTCAGCGAGGTTTTGGTCCACGAGGCAAGCCGCGTTCACGCCGGCCAGACGCTGCTGAAGCTCGATTGCCGTTCCATCGAGGGCGACATGCATTCGCGCGAAGCGCAGTTGGCCGCGGCGCAGGCAAACTTTGAGCGGGTCCGCAACGGTCCGCGTCCCGACGAGGTCAAGGTCGGCGAGGCGGTGGTCGGCTATTCGCAGGCCCGCGCCGAGGAAGCGCAAAAGACGCTCGATCGCACCGAGGATTTGAAGGAAGGGGTCACCGTCACCACGGCGCGCGTTCTTGAAGTCCAGCGCGACGCGCGGATCGCCGCGGCGCAGCTCGAGGAAGCGCGCGCCCGGCTCTCGCTGCTGCGCGCCGGCTCGCGCGAGGAAGACATCCGCCAAGCCGAGGCTTTGCGCAACGCCGCTGCCGCCGAGGTCGAATCGCTGCGTGCCCGCGTCGACCAGTGCACGGTTCGCGCGCCCGTCGACGGCGTGGTGCTCGACGTTCTCGCCAACCAGGGCCAATATCTGAGCCTAGCGGTGCCGGAGCCGCTGTTGCACATCGTGCCGGACGGGCAGTTGCGGGTTCGGGCCGAAATTGAGCTGCGCGACTGGGCTCACGTGTGCATTTTGCAGAACGCCACCGTCGCGGCCGAAGGCTTCACCAGCGCGACCATCCGCGGCCATGTTGGTTCGATCAGCCCGACGGTGACGGCGCGCAGCCTGCCGGCCGTGAGTTCCGATTCCGGCGGCAAGGACGTCGTGCCGGTGACGCTCGAACTCGCCCGCGGCGGTCCGGCGCTGCCGATCGGCTTGCCGGTGACCGTGCACTTCGAGGCGTGTCCGTCGAAGACGTAAATTTTAGTTCACTTTGCCGTGCCGTCCGTCAGATATGTGCCGAGATAATTCGTCACCGTATCGACGTCCTCCGGGAAAAGCTGCGCGCCGCGCGCCACCATCGACATCACCGTCTTGTGCCATTCGACGCGGCTTTTTCTGATATCAACGAAACGCGCCGCCGGATGGCAGGCGCCGGCGCAAAGCTCGATGACGGCGATTTTGCCGTCGCCGTCGGGAAGTTTCGCCGCCGCCGGATCGATGCGCCGCTGCGCTTGGGCGGCGAGCGCCATCGCGACAAGCGCCGCCGCGGCGAGGCCGGCCATCATGATGCGAAGCTTTTTCATCGCCGCACCTAGACGAGCTTCGTGCGCCGTTCGGCGATGGAATATTTCGGATACCAGCTCGATTCCGCCAGCAGGCCGACCCGCTCGGAGACGATGTCGAGCACGAACGGCCGGCCGTCCTTGAGTTCCTTGATGCCGCGGGCGAGCGCCGGCGCAATCTCGCCGGGCTTGGTGACCGTTGCGCCGTTGACGTCGAAAGCCTTGGCCGCTGTCTCGAAGCTTACGTCGGGATTGCCCAGATAACTGCCCATGTCGAGCTTCGATTCGCGCAGCTTCGGCGCCACCGCGGTGACGCGCATGCGGGTGTCGTTGAAACTGCGATTGTTGAAGACGATGTAGAGCACCGGCGCCTCGAACCGCCGCGCCGCCCACAGCGCCTCGATCTGTCCCATCAGGAACGCACCGTCGCCGACGAGGCATACGGTCTGCCGGTTGGGTTTCGCCATCTTGATGCCGATCGAGGCGCCGACCGACCAGCCGAGCCCCGAGCCCAGCGTGCGGCCGAACAATTCCTTCTTGCCCTTGCCGAAGGTGAGCCACGGTAGCACCCGCGGCATCGCCGAATTGAACTCGTGGGTGATGATGGCGTCGGGCTCAAGCTGCTTCTGCGCCTCGATGCCGATGTGCTCGTAGCCGATCGGCACCATGTCCTTGCGTTCGTCCGCCATTTGCGCCCGCGTCAGCGCGACCTTGCGGTTGAAATCGGCGATCCAGTCGAAGCGCTCCTTGGCTTTGGCCTTGTCGGCCGGCGTCATCGCCGTTTTGACGGCCTCGACCAGCGCTTTCGCGGTTTCCTTTATGTCGGCGACGATCGGGACGGTGTCGGCGCTCCAGCGCGCCACGTCGTTCGGCACGCTGCGGCATTCGATGATCTTCCAGTCCGGTCCGGCCACCGGCGCCGCGCCTTCCTGGTAGAGCATCGGACTGCCCATATTGATCAGGACATCGACGCCTTCGAGCGAGCGGAACGCGGTGAAGGAGCGGTCGCTCTGGCCGATATAGAGCGGATGGTCGGTGGGAAAATCGGTGTAGGGGCTCAAGCCCTGCATCACCTGCATGCCGAGCAATTCGGCAAGCTGAAGCACCTCGTCGTAGGCGTCGCAGCGCCAGACTTCGAGGCCGACCAGCATGAAGGGCTTGCGCGCCTCGATCAGGATTTGCGCCGCCTTCTCGATCTCGCGCGGGTCGGGCTTGGTGCGCAGCGCAACGGTGAACAGCTCCTTCGGGTAGATGTCAGCTTTGGCGACGGCCGTACTCACATTGGTGGGTATGGCGAGGTACGTCGCGCCGCCGGGCGGCGTCGTCGAGATGCGCATGGCGTTGCGCAACAGTTCCGGTACGCGGCTCGCCATTGGCGCCTCGAAGCTCCAGCGCGTGAACTCTTTGGTCATGCCGACGAGGTCGTCGATCTCCTCGAAATTGTCGCGGCCGGTTCCTTCGGTCGATTTCGAGAACGACGACACCACCAGCGGATCGCCATCGCGCTTGGCATTGAACATGTTGAGCATCTGATTTGCGGTGCCGACAGTGCCGTGAACATTGACGAAGGTCGGCGCGTTGCTAGCGAGCGCATAGCCGGACGCCATTGCGGTGACGATGCCTTCCTCAGGCCCGAGAATGAGATGGATGTCGTTGTCGCCCACCATGGCGTCGAGCATGGCGGCCGACGAGGTGCCATTGCCGTAAAACACATGCTTCACGCCGGCGGCCTTGAGCTGCTGCACGAGCAGATAAGCGCCGGTGCCCTCGATCGTGCGCACGCCGTTGCCGGCGGCCTGGGCGCTCACCATCGGCGTCAGCGCCGTGAGCACGGACTCGGCCGAGGCAAGCGTGAATCCGCTCGCCGCCATGGCTTTGAGAAAAGCGCGCCGGTCGAGCCGTCCGGCAATGAAAGCTTTAACCAGATCCCGCACGGCGCGTCTCCTTCCCTCAAAAAGTCGGCCGACTTCGCGGCCATCGCCGCAGATTGTAGCAGGTGTGGCCCGGTTTGAGCGAAGCGAAAGCCGGGAAGTTATGCGGGATGGCAACGCCGCCCCCGGATTTCGCTGGCGCTCAATCCAGGCTACGAGTAGGGGCGCCGGGCAAGGGAGGCGACGATCATGCTTCGCAGCGGCAAGGACCATCTTGAATCGCTCCGCGACGGCCGCGTGGTCTATATCGGCAACGAGCGGGTCGACGACGTCACCACCCATCCGGCGTTCCGCAACGCGGCGCAGACGGTGGTGGCGCTCTACGACATGAAGGCCGATTCTGCCCTTCGCGGCGAAATGGCTTACGAGGAGGACGGCGGCACCCATTCGATCTACTTCCTGCGGGCGCGCTCGCGCGAGGATCTGCAGCGGCGCATGGTCGCCCATCGCCGCATCGCAGATTTCACGTACGGGCTGTTCGGCCGCTCGCCTGACCACGTCGCATCGTTCGTCACCGGCATGGCGATGAAGCTCGATGCGTTGGCCGGGCCCTGCGCCAATCCGGACAACGTGCTGCGCTATTACAAGCACGCCCGCGACAACGATCTTTATGTCGCCTATGCGGTGGTGCCGCCGCAGGCCGCGCGCGATCCGAATTTCTACATCAAGCAGAGCCTGCCGGTGCCGACCTTGCGGGTGGCGCGCGAGGAGGACGATGGCGTCGTGATCTCCGGCATGAAGATGCTGGCGACCGGCGCCGTGTTCGCCAACGAGATCTGGATCGGCAACGTCATTCCGCTGGCGCCGGAGCAGAAGAAGGAGGCCATCACCTGCGCCATCCCCTGCAACGCACCGGGGCTGCGGTTATGGTCGCGCAAGCCGATGGAGACCGGCGTCAGCTCCGAATTCGATTCGCCCCTGTCGTATCGCTACGACGAAAGCGACAGCATGCTCTTGTGCGACGAGGTCAAGGTGCCGTGGGAGCGCGTCTTCGTCCACGACGATGCGTTGTTGTCGCGTGAAATCTATATCAAGACGCCGAGCCATTGTTTCGGCAATCACCAGTCGAACGTCCGTTACTGGTCGAAGATGCGGCTCCTGGTCGGGCTCTGCGCCAAGATCGCCAACGCCACCGGGGCCGACCAGGTGCCGGCGGTGAAGGAAACGCTCGGCCGCATCTCCGCCCAGGAGGCGCAGATCGCCGGCATGGTCAACGGCCAGATCAATGCCTACGAAACTTGGCCCGGCGGGCCGGAAGGCTATGTCTGCTTCAACCGGCGCATGATGTATGGCGCGCTCGATTGGTGCACGCAGAACTACAGCAAGTTCATCGACGACCTGCGCGAGCTCTGCGGCGGCGGCGTGTTCCAGATGCCGGCCGATATTTCGGTGATGAAGGACGCCGCGCTGGCGAAGGATTTCCAGACCTTCTGGCAGACGCCGCAATGCGATGCCGTCACCCGCATGAAACTCTTCAAGCTCGCCTGGGACATGGTGGGCACCGAATTCGCCGGCCGCCACCAGCAATATGAAAAATTCTACGCCGGCGCGCCGTTCATCATCCGCAGCCACTCCTACCGCGAAACCGACTGGGCCTCGTTCAACAGGATCGTCGAAAACCTGATGGCAGGCTACGACTACATCGCCGGTGGGACGGGCGGAAAGATTGCGGCGGAATAGCCGCGGTGCAAAAAAGTGACGGCAGTCATGCCGGGTCCCGCTTTCGTGTCGAGAGGCGAGTGATAGTATCGCTTGAGCCGCCGCGGCAAACCGGAATGCGATTATGTCCCATCCGAAACACATGAAGCTCGGCCTCTTCGTCAGGCCGGTCGGTCATCACGTCGCATCGTGGCGGCATCCGGAATCGCATGCCGACGCCGGCGTCAATTTCCGGCGCTTCGTCGAGATGGCGGAGACCGCCGAGCGCGGCCGGTTCGACATGCTGTTTTCCGCCGACACGGTGTCGGCCTGGACGACGCAGGAGGACAGCCTGCATCGCATGCACTATACGGCCTGGATCGAGCCGTTCGCGCTGCTCTCCGCGCTGGCGCCGCTGACCACGAATATCGGGCTGGTGTGCACGGCGACGACCTCCTACGAGGAGCCTTATGCGCTGGCGCGCAAGTTCGCGTCGCTCGATATCATCAGCGGCGGCCGCGCCGGCTGGAATCTGGTGACGTCCGGCAATGCCACGGAAGCCGCCAATTTCGGCCGCGACGCGCATCCGCCCAAGGTCGAGCGCTACCGGCGCGGGCGCGAATTTGCCGAGGTGGTCAACGGCCTCTGGAACAGCTGGGACGATGACGCCTTCGTGCGCGACCGCGCCTCCGGCGTGTTTTTCGCGCCCGACAAAATGCACGTGCTCAATCACAAGGGAAAATATTTCAGCGTGAAGGGCCCGCTGAACGTGCCGCGCTCGCCGCAGGGTCATCCGGTCTTCGTGCAGGCCGGCGCGTCGGAGGATGGCGTCGAGCTTGCGGCGGAAACCGCCGAAGTCGTGTTCGCGGCGCAGGCCGAGATCGCAGGCGGCAAGGCGTTCTATGCAAACCTCAAGGGCCGCATGGCGAAGTTCGGCCGCAACCCGGATCATCTCAAGATCATGCCGGGGCTTGCCGTCACCATCGGCCGCACCGAAGACGAGGCCAAGGAAAAATTCGCGCGCATGCAGGACCTGATCCATCCCGACGTCGGGCTGGGCTTGCTGTCGCGCCGCATGGGATTCGATTTCACCGGCTATCCGCTCGACGAGCCGGTGCCCGAACTGCCGCCGAACGACGTGGTCGCCAGCCGCTCGGACGTCATGATGGCGATGGCGAAGCGGGAAAATCTCACGCTGCGCCAGCTCTATCAAAGATTCGCCGGTGCGCGCGGGCACCTCGAAGTGGTGGGCACGCCGCGGCAAGTCGCCGACTGCATGCAGGAATGGGTCGAGGCCGAGGCCGCCGACGGCTTCAATGTCATCGTGCCGTATTTTCCCGGCGGCTTGAACGATTTCGTCGATCTCGTGGTGCCGGAGCTGCAGCGCCGCAACATCTTCCGCACCGAATACGAGAGCGCGACGCTGCGCGGCAATCTCGGCCTGCCTATGCCGGAGAACCGCTATGCAGCGGCGAAACGCACGTTCGTCGCCGCGTCTTGATCGCCCCGACGCAACGACGCGAGCGAGCATGCCCGGCAAGCGCATCCAGATCGACGACGAGGATTGGGCGGCGCTGCGGCTGCTGGCGGCCGAACGCATGATGACCTTTCAGGAACTCGCCGACGAGGCCTTCGCCGACCTGTTGAAGAAGCACGGCCGCCCCGTCGATCTGCGCGCCGCCTTGCGCCGGAGCGCCGGCAAGAGCGCCGAAGTGGTTCCGTTGACGCGCAAGAAGAAGTCGCGCCGCAAGCGTTGACCTTGATTTGACCGGGTTGGGCCACGGCCCGATTTGGCTGTGGAGCGTTCCGGATCGCGCCTGACGCAACGCGCTACACTGCCGAACCGACAAAGTGATTCGGAGGCAGCGATGGCGCGGGCGGCGACGAAGCGAAAGCCGAGGCTGTTTCACGCAACGGTGCACGTGACCAGGGTCGAGGAGTGGTTCGTCGAGGCGCAGGACGCCGAGGAGGCGAAGGCGCTCATCGAAAGCGGCGAGGGGCATCGGGTGAACGGCGGCGCATGCGTTCACGTCGAAATCGACAATTTGAGCGAGTAGGTTCAGCCGACGCCGGCAACCAATTCTCGCCGAGAAGGTTATAAATTATCGTGGCCCTTGCGCTGCTGCGGATGATTGCGGCATGCGCAGCGGTGCTCAGTTCATTGCCAAGCAAGCGATTGGAGAAAGTCCCATGGCCAAGAAGAAAAAGCGAAAATACTCGCCCGGCGCCGGGCGCGACGTCGAGCAGGAAATGCGCCGCTTCAACCGCGGCACGGCGCGAAGCGGCAAAGGCGGCAAGGTCAAGAGCCGCCAGCAGGCGATTGCCATCGGCTTGTCGAAGGCGCGCAAGGAAGGCAAGCGGGTTCCGCCCAAGCGCTGATAATGGGAG
>DATJYT010000342.1:0-16372 GCA_035499475.1 Xanthobacteraceae bacterium
AATGCTCCATGCCCGGATGTGCGCCTTCAAGCGCCCATAAGCCGCCCGGCCGCTTCTCCAGGTTCGGCCGCTTGTCCTTGAAGTGATTGCCGTGGCCGGTATAGCGCATGTACATCGCCAGCGCGTCCGGCGAATTGCGGTAATAGGCCATGCCTTTGGCGTTCTCGCCGGCGAAGCGGTTTTCGGTCTCGAGCAGCGAGCGGTGTGAATAGGCGACGTGATAACCGTCGCACGAATTGTCGTAGGCGAGCTTCCAGTTGCCCTTGTACATGAAGCGGTTGGCCTCACAGACCACGACCTTGCCGCCGGGATTGCGGTCAAGCCATTCGTCGATGATCTTGGCGATCGGCCCGAGATGCTCGACGAGCGGCAGCGCGTCCATGTTCAGCGTGCCGAAGATGAAGCCGCGATAGGATTCAACGCGTGGCACCTGGGCGAGATTGTATTTCGGATCGCGCATGTCGCCGGCATAGCCGTCCGGCCACGGCACGCCGCGCAGCCGCCCGGTATTGAGGAAATTCCAGCCGTGATAGGGACACTGGAACGATTTGGTGTTGCCCTTGTCCCAGCGGCACAGCGTCGTGCCACGGTGGGTGCAGCGGTTGTAGAGCGCGCGTATTTTGCCTTCGGAGTCCCGCAGGATAATGAGTGGCCGTAGGCCCATGCGCCGCGTAATGAAATCGTTGTCGCGCGGGATTTCGCTCTCGTGCGCCAGATAGGTCCAGGTGCCGCCGAAAATGTTGGTCATCTCGGCTTCGAAGATTGCGGGATCGGTGTAGATCAGGCGGTGGGCGCGATCTTCCTGGACGAGATAGTCCCAATCGTACAGCGCCGTGCCACCGAGCCGAGTCGGCTGTGGTCCGATTTTTTCAAGCACCGTCATATGGGCGCTCCGTTTGGCAAAGGCTTAAGGCTGCGGCGCGAAGAGCTCAGAAGAAATCAAAATATTCATTCTGCTCCCATTCGCTGGGTTCGTCGTTGTCGGGCAACGCGCCGCGCTCGTCGATCGAGCGCTGGTACCGCCCGGCTTCATTTTGCTTCAGCTTTACGAAGTAGTCGATGAAGGTATCGCCGAGTTCGCGGCGGAACAACGGCTCCTTGTCGAGCGCATCGAGCGCATCCGTCAGGCTTTTCGGCAGCATCGGCCGTTTCGCGGCGTAGGGCGCTTCATCCGGCGGCGGCGGTTCGAGCCCCGCCTCCATGCCGGCTCGTCCGGCGACCACTTGCGACAGAATGTAAAGATAAGGATTGGCCGCGGGCTCGCCGATGCGGTTCTCGATGCGGGTTGCGGGATCGCCGGCGCCGCCGAGAACACGCAGCATGGCGCCGCGATTGTCGTAGGCCCAGCCGGCGCGGTCCGGCGCCAGCGAATTCGGCCGAAAACGCCGATAGCCGTTGACGGTCGGCGTCGTGAACGCCGTGCCCGGCACCGCAAATTGCAAGAGGCCTGCGAGATAGGACAGGCCCGTCGGCGACAGTGTCTCGCCAGATTTCTCGGGCATGAAAAGATGGGCGCCGCTCGATGCGTCGACCAGCGATTGATGCAGATGCCAGCCGCTCGAATAGTAGCCCTTGAGCGCCGGGCGCGACATGAAAGTCGCGAAATAACCGAGCCGCCGACACACCTGCCGCGTCGCGGTGCGAAACAGAAGCACGTCGTCGGCCGCTTCCAAGGCCGTGCGCGGCGCGAACGTGCACTCGACCTGTCCAGGCCCCCATTCATTTTCGATGGAGCGCAGGCCGAGCCCGAGCGACTGGAAGGCGTCGCCCAGCGCGTCGAACACCGGCTGCATCAGGTCCATGTTGGATTCGGAATGATAATGATAGCCGGGCTCGGCCGGCCAGGTGCGGATCGGCCGGCCGCGGATGCCGGGCGCGCCGATATTGTCATCGCTCAGATGCTCGTCGGCGACCCGCAGCAGATACCATTCGATCTCCGCGCCGATGACGCTGGCGGCGCCGCGTTCGGCGAGTTTCTGCAGCGCCTTGCGCAGCAACTGGCGCGGCGCAAAATGGAAAGGGCGGCCGTCGTTGAAATACTCGTCGGTGAGAATCCAGGCGACGCCGGGCGCCCATGGTAAAACGCGGAACGTCGCAGGGTCGGCGACGACGGTGAGATTGGGCGAGCCCGTCATCTCGTCGAGCCCCATGCCGCCGCCGCGCGTGAACGAGGCAAAGACGCGGGCGCCGGCGGAATCGAGTGTCGTCGTGGCGACACCGATGTTGTATCCCGCCGTCAGCGCCGACAGAAACGCCGGTACGGTGAGTGTCTTGGCGCGTGAATAGCCGTGCGTGTCGCCCCAGGCCAGCCGTACGTAGCGAAATTTGTCCGTCTCAAGGCGCCGTTTGATGTCTGCAGCCTGTCGCCGCTGCTCGTCACTCCACAGGCCGTGCTTTTCGATGAAGGTCGGCCGCTGGCTCATGATGGGGGTTGGTTCTCAAAGCTTCTCGGCAAGGAAACGCATGAGCCGCGGCGCCAGGAACCCCGAATAGCTGGTCGGCTCGTCGATCGGATCGTTCATCCAATAGTGCGGCGCGCCGGGCACGATGCAGGGCCGCACGAAGAAATTCGCCTGCTTGAGCGCGAACTGGAAGGCTTCGGTGTGCTGCCTGCGATCGACCAGATCGTCCTCAGTGCCGGTGACCAGCAGGACGGCAATCTTGTTGTTGGCGAAAGTCGCGTAGTTGATCGGCGTGGCGTCGAAATAGAGCTGCCGGTTTTCCATCGGGGCGGCGCCAAGGAATTTCTCGATGTTGTTCTCGCGCGGCGACTGGTTGAGATAGGTCATCCACATCGCATAAATGTCGTAGACGCCGTAAACGCCGACCAGCACCTTTACGTCGGTTGCAACCGAGGCGAAGGCGTCTTTCGGATAGCCGCCTGCATATTTGCCGCCGGCAAGCGCTGCAAGGCTCGAGAGATGGCCGCCCGCGGACGCGCCGAGCAGGCCGATACGCTGCGGATCGATGTTGAATTCGCCGGCCTTGCCGCGCACGAATTGCACGCCCGCCAAAACATCCTGGAGCGCTTGTGGGAACATTTTGCCCTTGGTGGCGAGCCGGTAGCTGATGGCGAACAGCGCGATCCCGCGTGCGGCCAGGTGCGGCCCCCAATACTGGAATGCGCTGCGCGCGCCCTGAACCCAGCCGCCGCCGTGCACGGCAACCAGCGCCGGAGCGGGCTTCGTCGATTTCGGCAAATAGAGGTCGCCAGCCAGTTCAACGCCGTCGTGATTGGCGTAGGCGATACCCGATTGAACCGTGACACTACCGTCGCTCATTGCGCTGCCCCTTGTGGCTTGCCCGATCCCGTTCGTTCGCCGCTATCTTAGGCACGATGTCAATCCGGCGCGCATGCTCATCGTGCAAAGCAAGCCTGCCGGGACCGACGCGCGCGCAATGGCAAAACGCGTTTCACGTGGTAAAACAACGCCGCGGGCTTGAAAAGCGCCCGGCGAGAAGGAGTCGGGGGGAATGGCTGTTGCGGTAGAAAGCGTGTCGCCGTCGCTTGTGGTCAATGGTACGCGTATCGATCTGAGCGAGCAGGGCAAGGGCCGGGCGATCCTTTTTCTTCACGCCGAGAACGGCATTGAGCCCGCCGCAGCCGCGATACGAGAGCTGGCCAAGAACGCCCGGGTCATCGCGCCGACGCATCCGGGTTACGGTCGCTCCGAATTGCCGAAAGGCATGCGTAGCGTCGATGACCTCTCGTACTTCTATCTCGACCTGCTCGACCAGCTCGACCTCAGCGATCTCACCATCGTCGGCGTATCGCTCGGAGCCTGGATTGCTGCCGAGCTCGCGGTGAAATCGACAGCGCGATTGTCGCGTCTCGTGATGGCGAACGCCGTGGGCGTGAAAGTTTCCGACCGCGAGACCCGCGACATTGCCGACATTTTCGCGCTCACCGAAAAGGAATATCTCGACATCGTCTATTGCGATCCGAAAGTCGGCCAGCGCGACTATAAGGCGTTGCCCGACGCCGAAGTGCTGGCCGCCGCGCGCGCCCGCGAGGCAACGGCGCGGTTCGCTTGGAATCCGTTCTTCCACGATCCGCGGCTCAAGAGCCGGCTGCATCGCATCCATATTCCAACGCTGTTCGTGTGGGGCACTCACGACCGGATGCTCAGCGAAGCCTATGGCCGCGCCTATTGCGCGATGATTCCCGGCGCGCGTTTCGAGACGATCGAGCGCGCCGGCCATTTTCCCGATCACGAGCAACCGAAGGTTTTTGCCGAGCGCGTGCTTGCCTTCGTCAACGCCAAGTGAGCAGAATCCGCCGCCAAGAGAGAAGCTTCATGCGAGTCTATCAGTTCACCGAGCAGCCCTATTATCCGACCTGGAACGATCATGCCGGCTCGCTCCGCGTGAACTTGCTCAACCGCAAGTGCGATCCGCATGTCGCGGCCGATTTGTTCCACCGCTACTACGACGAGTGGCAGGTCGCCGATGAGCTTGGTTTGGACATCATGCTCAACGAGCATCACCAGACCGCGACCTGCATGTCGTCGACGGTGGTCGTCGGGTTGTCGGTGCTGTCGCGCATCACCAAGAAGGCGCGCCTTCTGGTGCTGGGCTATCCGATCGGCCACCGGCCGGATCCGCTGCGTTGCGCCGAGGAACTTTCGACCATTGACGTGATTTCGCGCGGCCGCCTCGACATGGGGTTCATCAAAGGCGTGCCGTACGAGTTTCCAGCCTCGAACCAAAATCCGGTCGGCGTCATGGACCGTTTCTACGAGGCGCTCGACTTCATCGTCAAAGCGATGACGACGCATGACGAATTGTTCAACTGGGAAGGCGAATACTTCAACTATCGTCAGGTGAACGTGTGGCCGCGCGTGTGGCAGCAGCCGCATCCGCCGATCTGGACCACCACCGGCAGCACCACCCAGGCGCGGCTTCTCGGCGAGCGCGGCTATGTCATGTCGACGCTCGGCTCCGGCTACAACACGCGGCCGCTCTATGACGCCTATCGGCGCGGCTATCTGGCCAAGCGCGGCAAGGCTCCCGGGCCGGACCGTTTCGGCTATCTCGGCTTGGTCGCGGTCGCTCACGACAAGGCCGAAGCGCGTAAGCGCGGCGACCTCGTCGCCGGCTATCTGCGTTCGAGCTCGATCGTGCATGTGCCGTTCCGCAATCCGCCGGGATTTCTCTCCGTCGAGGACAATGCGCGGCTGCTGCGCGGTCAGACGCCGCCGCGCAGTTTCACCAAGGACAAGCGTGCGATCGATATGCGCAGCGCCAGCGTCGAGGACTTGATCGCTGCCGGCATCCTGTTCTGCGGCACACCCGATGAGGTCTACGATCAGATCGTCGATTTCTGCGAATATTGCGGCGGCATGGGCAACCTGCTGATGATGGGCCACGCCGGCTTCCTGACCCACGAGCAGACAGTCGATAATCTCACCTTGTTCGCGCGCGAAGTTTATCCGCGGCTCAAGACCTGGAAGCAGCCGGACGCCGAAGCGGTTGCCGCCGAAGCCGTGGCGGCCGAGAAGAGCCAATCAAATCGCCCGGCCACTGCGCGGGCAGGAGACTTGGTCGACGCGACGATCACCGCCAACTGATCGAGGCATTGACGCGCCATGCGGGTCTATCAGTTCACCGAGCAGGCGTACTTTCCAGCCTGGAACGAACATTCCGGCACGCTGCGGGTCACCTTCCCAAACCGCAAATGCGATCCCCGCGTCGCCGCCGATCTGTTTCACCGCTATTACGACGAGTGGCAACTGGCCGACGACCTGGGCCTCGACATCATGCTCAACGAGCATCACCAGACCGCAACCTGCATGGCGTCGACTGTGGTGGTGGGGCTCGCGGTGCTGGCGCGCAACACCAGGAATGCGCGCATCTTGGTGCTCGGTTATCCGATCGGGCACCGGCCCGATCCACTGCGCATCGCCGAGGAGCTTTCGACCATCGATGTCATCTCGCGCGGCCGCCTCGATATGGGATTTATCAAAGGCATTCCCTACGAGATCGCGGCCTCCAATCGCAATCCGACCGAATTGATGGACCGCTTCTGGGAGGCGCACGATTTCATCCTAAAGGCGATGACCACGCATGATGAACCGTTCAACTGGGACGGCGAATTCTTTCAGTATCGGCACGTGAACGTGTGGCCGCGGGTGTGGCAGGAGCCGCATCCTCCGGTCTGGTCGACCACCGGCAGTACCACCCAAGCGCGCGTCCTCGGCGAGCGCGGCTACGTCATGGCGACGCTCGGCACCGGCTACGACACGCGCAGGATCTACGACGCCTACCGTAAGAGCTACCTGGCAAAATTCGGCAAGGCGCCGGGCGCCGACCGCTTCGCTTATCTGGGCCTTGTCGGCGTTGCCAACGACGAGGCCGAGGCGCGCCGGCGCGGCGACCTCATCGCCGGTTACCTGCGCACGAGCCCGATCGTCGCCCTGCCGTTCCGTAATCCGCCCGGCTACCTGCCGCCTGAGGACAATGCGCGGCTTCTGCGCGGCGAAACGCCGCCGCGCACCTACACCAGGGATCGCCGCGTCATCTCCATGCAAACTGCCTCGGTCGATGAATTGATCGACGCCGGCGTGCTATTCTGCGGCACTCCCGATCGGGTCTATGAGCAGATCGTCGACTTCTGCGGACATTGTGGCGGCATGGGCAATCTCTTGATGATGGGCCAGGCCGGCGAACTCACCCACGCGCAGACCGTCGACAACCTCACGCTATTTGCCCGCGAGGTCTTGCCGCGGCTTCAGGCCTGGAAGCAGCCGGACGCGGAAGAGGCCGCTGCCGTGGCGGCGTGATGGGCCGCGTTGTCGCGCCACCGCAAGGCGTTGCCGATTGCAGCGCGAGGCATTTTCCTGTTGAAAATCTGAGCCTGCAATGGCGTGTTCAAAAATTGGCACAAATCTTGATTTTGGTACGGAACTGGCCCATGGGTTCTTGGCGACCCAGCCTGTTGGGTAAAGACCATGCCGACACGCATCACCATCCGAAAACCCGACGACTGGCACCTCCACGTTCGCGACGGGGAAATGCTCAAGGCGGTGTTGCCCTACACGGCCAGGAACTTCGGCCGCGCCATCCTGATGCCAAACCTGATTCCGCCGGTGCGCACCACGGCCGACTGCATCGCTTATCGCGAGCGGGTGATCGCGGCGCTGCCGCCGGGTTCGACGTTCAAACCGCTGATGACCTGCTATCTCACCGACGACACCGACCCCGACGACGTCGAGCGCGGCTTTCGCGAGGGCGTGTTCACGGGCGTCAAGCTTTATCCGGCGAATGCCACCACCAATTCGGCCGCCGGCGTCACCGACTACAGGAAAGTGATGCCGGTGCTGGAGCGGATGGAAAAGATCGATATGCCGTTCCTGATGCACGGCGAGGATACCGACCCGGAGGTCGATATTTTCGACCGCGAGAAAGCGTTCATTGATCGCTATTTGTCGAAATGGGTGAAGCAGTTTCCGAAACTGCGCTTCATTCTCGAGCATCTGTCCTCGAAGGAGGGCGTCGATTACGTCAAAAGCGCCGCGCCGCAAGTCGGCGGCACCATCACGGCCTACCACATGGTGCTGACGCGCAATGATTGGTTCGGGCATGGTTTGAAGCCCTATATGTACGTGATGCCGGTCATTAAGACCGCGCGCGACCGCGCCGCGCTGCGCAAGGCCGCGACTTCGGGAGAGGCGTGCTATTTCCTCGGCACCGATTCGGCGCCGCATCCCTACGCGCGCAAGGTTTCGACCAACGGCGTGCCCGGCATGTTCAACGCGCCGGTGGCGCTCGAGACCTACGCCAAAGTGTTCGAGGAGGAGGGCGCACTCGACAAACTTGAAGCCTTTGCGTCGCTTAACGGACCGAAGCACTATCGGATGGCGCCAAACGAGGAGAAGATCACGCTGGAGAAGATATCCTGGACCGCGCCGGAGGAGGTCAAGGTCGCAGGTCCGGACGAGCGCGCTTTGGTTTATCGTGGCGGCGAGACCATCGAATGGAAGGTGGTTCGCTGATTTCTCTCCCCGCGAGGGAGGGAAACAGGAGACGACGATGCCGAGCTTTCCTGACAAACAGGTGATGGCGGAACTGACGGCGAAGATGCTGCTCGAAGTGGAGTCGGTGCGCTTCATGACGGACAAGCCCTTCATCTTCACCTCCGGCTGGGCCAGCCCGGTCTACACCGATTGCCGCCGCCTCATCTCGTTTCCGCGCGTGCGGCAGACGCTGATCGATTTTGGCGTTGCAACGGTGATGCGCGACGTCGGCTTCGAGCAATTCGATGCGATCGCGGGCGGCGAGACCGCCGGTATCCCGTTTGCCGCATGGATGGCGGACCGCATGATGTTGCCGATGCAATATGTGCGCAAGAAGCCGAAAGGCTTCGGCCGCAACGCGCAGATCGAAGGCCATCTCGAAAAAGGCGCCCGCGTCCTGCTGGTCGAGGATATGACCAGCGACGGCCGCAGCAAGGTCAATTTCTGCAAAGCGCTGCGCGCCGCCGGCGCCATCGTCGACCACGTCTTTGTGTTCTTCTTCTACGACATCTTCCCCGAGGGTAAAAAAATCCTCGGCGATCTCGGCGTCACGCTGCATTCGCTCGCCACTTGGTGGGATGTGCTGGACGTGGCGAAGAAGAGTGGCAAGTTCGACAAGGGCAAGCTCAAGGAAGTCGAGAAGTTTATGAAGGATCCCGCCGGCTGGTCGAAAGCCCATGGCGGCGCCGCCGTGGCGGCGGAGTGAGTAGACTGAGTTGCGTACCGTACCAACATCGCAGCCGTCATGCCCGGCCTTGTGCCGGGCATCCACGTCTTGCGATCGTGATGGAAGACGTGGATGGGCCGGGACAAGCCCGGCCATGACGTAATGGATTGAGGGTCGGAAATGCCGAATGAAGTTGCGGATGTAATCGTCGTCGGCGCCGGCAATGCGGCGTTCTGTTCGGCGTTGGCGGCGCAAGAGCAGGGCGCCAAGGTGTTGATGCTCGAAGCGGCGCCCGAGGAGGAGTCGGGCGGCAATAGCCGCTTCACGGCAGGCTCGATCCGCGTCGTCTATAATGGTATCGACGACATCAAGACGCTGGTGCCGGACCTGACGCCGGCTGAGATCGAGACTACCGATTTCGGCACCTATACGGCCGAGCAATTCTTCGACGATATGGCGCGTGTCACCCAGCACCGTGCCGATCCCGATCTCGTCGAACTTCTGGTCACGCGCAGCTTCGATTCATTGAATTGGCTGCGCCAGAAAGGTGTGCGGCTGATCCCGATCTATGGTCGCCAGGCCTTCAAGATCGACGGCAAGTTCAAATTTTGGGGCGGCTTGACGGTGGAGTCGGTCGGCGGCGGCCCGGGCCTCGTACAGATGGAAACCGAGGCCGCCAAGAAGCGCGGCATCGCAATCCGCTACGCCACGCGCGCGTTCGATCTCATTACGGACGGTAATCGCGTCGAAGGCGTGAAAGTGCGCCACGACGGCAAGGTCGAGGAATTGCGCTCGCGTTCGGTCGTGCTCGCTTGCGGCGGCTTCGAGGCCAATTCGGAAATGCGCACCCGCTATTTCGGCCCCGGCTGGGACATGGCGAAGGTGCGCGGCACTCGGTACAACACCGGCGACGGCATCCGCATGGCGCTCGACATCGGCGCCAGTCCTTGCGGCAACTGGTCGGGCGGCCACGCCGTGCAGTGGGAGATGAATGCGCCCGAGTTCGGCGACCTGGCGGTCGGCGATCAGTTCCAGAAGCACTCCTACCCGTTCTCCATCATGATCAATGCGACGGGCAGGCGTTTCGTCGACGAAGGCGCCGATTTCCGCAATTACACCTATGCGAAATATGGACGCGTCGTGCTGGAGCAGCCGGGTCAGTTCGCGTGGCAGATTTTCGATCAGAAGGTGAAGCACCTCCAGCGCGACGAGTACAAGATCAGGCAGATCACCAAGGTGACTGCGAATACGATCGAGGAATTCGCGCAGAAGCTCGAAGGCGTGAACGCCGAGGAGTTTGTCAAGACCATCAAAGAGTGGAACGCTGCGGTTCGCACCGACGTCCCGTTCAATCCCAACGTCAAGGACGGCCGCTCGACGCGCGGCCTCGCCATCAACAAGAGCAACTGGGCGAACACCATCGACCAGCCGCCCTTCGAGGGCTACGCGGTGACCTGCGGATTGACCTTCACGTTCGGCGGCTTGCGCATCAACACCGACTGCGAAGTGCTCAACACCGATTATCTGCCGATCCGCGGCCTCTATGCCGCCGGGGAACTGGTCGGCGGCCTGTTCTACTTCAACTATCCGGGCGGCTCGGGTCTGATGTCCGGCACCGTGTTTGGCAGGATCGCCGGCACGTCGGCCGGCCGCGCCGGCAAGAACTGACCATGGACGTCAAGGTCAAACGCCCGCTCAACGAATTCGGCGCCGCCGAGGTCGTGCGAAAAATCGCGGCGGGCGAATCGACCTGCGAAGCGGCGGTGCGCGAGTGCCTGGCGCGTATCGCGGCGCGCGATGGCGTCGTCAAGGCGTGGGTGAATTTCGATCCCGAGCTTGCGCTTGCTCAGGCGCGCGCCCTCGATCGCGGGCCGCGCCGCGGCCCGTTGCACGGCTTGCCTGTCGGCATCAAGGACATCATCGATACGTTCGACATGCTGACCGAGATGGGCTCGCCGATATATCGCGGCAACCGGCCGCGTTCGGACGCCGCCTGCGTCGCGCTGCTACGCCGCGCCGGCGCGATGATCCTGGGCAAGACCGTCACCTGCGAATTCGCCGGCATGGCGCCGGGTGAAACCACCAACCCGCATAACGCCGCGCATACGCCGGGCGGTTCGTCGAGCGGCTCGGGCGCCGCCGTTGCCGACCATATGGTGCCGGCGGCGCTCGGCACTCAGACCGGCGGCTCGGTGCTGCGCCCCAGCGCCTATTGCGGCATTTTCGGTTACAAGCCGACCTACAACACCTTCAACAAAGCCGGCGTTTGGCCGGCGGCGGAGAGCATCGACACCGTCGGCCTGCATGCGCGTTCTATCGAAGATCTTGCGCTGATTGCGGACGTGCTGCGGATGCAAGTGCCGCAGCCGCTGCGCAAATGGGAGGGTGCACCGCGGATCGGCCTGTGCCGCACCGAGCTGTGGGACACAGCGCAGGATGAGACCAAGGCTGCGGTGGAAAGCGCCGCGCAAAAGCTCGGCAAAGCCGGCGCCAAAGTTCAGGATGTCGATCTGCCGGCCGCGTTCGATGGACTGCATGCACTCGCGCGCGGCACCATCAACTATTATGAGCGCGCGGCCTGCATGTCCTTTATGTGGGGCCGCCATCGCGAGCGGCTCTCGCCGCAAATGCGGGCTTACGTCGAGAACGGACAGAACACGCCGCGCGCGGAATACATTGCCGCCTGGCGGCGCGTTGAACAGTGCCGGGCGCTCCTGCCGGAGGTGTTCGACAAATTTGATGTCTTGCTGGTGCCCTGCGTTACGGGTGAAGCGCCGCGAGGCTTGGCCACGACCGGGGACCCCGCCATGCAGGCGATGTGGACGGCGCTGCACACGCCGACCATGACGCTGCCATCCCATCGCGGCCCGAATAATTTGCCGGTCGGCATTCAACTGGTCGCACCGCGCTATGAAGACGACGCGCTGCTCGCTTGCGCTTGCTGGATTTGGGAGCGTATTGGGGCGCCGGAGATGGTGGGCTATCGCCACTAGACCGGAGTAACGGATGGAATTCGACAATTCTTTCGATGTCCCGCTTGCTCCGGCGCGGGCGTGGGCGGTGTTGATGGATATCCGCCGCATCGCCCCCTGCATGCCGGGCGCGGAGTTGACCGAGGTTGTCGACGCCCAAAACTATAGGGGAAAAATTGCGGTGCGGCTTGGGCCGGTCGCGTTGGCTTTCGCGGGGCGCATCGAATTCGACAGCGTCGACGACGTCAACCACAGCGCGCGGGTCAAGGCGCAGGGCAATGATGCCAAGGGGCGCGGTTCGGCCCATGCCACGGCGACGTTTCATATCGAGCCGTCCGGCGCAGGCTCGCGGGTATTGATCCACACCGAACTGATGCTCTCCGGCGCGGTTGCTCAATATGGCCGCGGCGTCGGCATGATCCAAACGACCGCCGCGCAAATCATCGGCCAGTTCGCCGCCAATCTGCGGGCGCAACTGGCGCAGCCACCCGCCGCCGCCCGGCCTGCGCCCATTCCTGTCGTCGAGGCACCGGCTCTGTCGCCGGCGGCGCCGTTGCCAAGCGAGGAGCCGCCGGCCACCGCAAGGGTTCTACGCTCGCCTCCGCCGCCTCAGTCGCCGCTGCCTCCGCGCGAACCGCCTCTGGCGCCGCCTGCTAAACCGATTTCAGGCTTTTCGCTTCTCGCGCGCGTCCTCTGGCAACAGCTCGTCGCGATATTTGCCGGGCGACGGCGATAGGTCACACGCCTCTGCCGTGTTTCGGTGCGGCGCTTTCAGGAACCACTCACATGCTCATTGTCCGGGCGGCGAAAGCGATCTCAAGCGAATGAGCGCAGCAGGGAAATCGACAATCGGTGCGCGCGTCCCTCGTCTGGAGGATCATGCGCTGCTGACGGGCCGCGCGCGGTTTGTCGATGATATTGCGGCGAATGGCGTCTTGAGCGCGGCATTCGTGCGGAGCCCGCATCCGCACGCACTGATCCGCAGCGTCGATACCAGTGCGGCGCGTGCGGTCGAGGGTATCGCCGCCGTGCTGACACTCGACGACCTCGCTCCGGTCCTGAAACAGCGGCGCATGCTGCGCACGTCGAATTCGGGAACCCGGCTCGACCAAAGCTGGTGCTTCGCGCTCGCCGATGGCGAAGTCTCTTTCGTCGGCGAGCCGGTAGCAATCGTCGTTGGTTGTGACCGCTATCTGGCCGAGGATGCCGCCGCCTTGATTGCGGTCGACTACGATGTCCTGCCGGCGGCTGCGGATTGCCGAACCGCGTACACGGAGAGCGCACCGGCCGTCCGCCGCGAACTGAAATCGAACAAAGTGATCGCCTACAAGGTCGCCTTTGGCGAAATTGACGCGGCATTCGCCAAGGCATCGCACGTTCTGCGTGACGAATTCTGGATTCATCGCGGTGCCGCGCATTCCATTGAAGGCCGCGGAATTCTGGTCGAGGTTTCGGACCGCGAGACGAATGTCTGGGCGTCGACCCAGAAGGCGCACGACCTGCGCTACGCGTTTGCCGACTATATTCATCTCGACGAAGACCACCTGCGCGTTGCGACCCCCGACGTCGGCGGCGGATTCGGTCCGAAGCTCTGTGTCTATCCGGAAGACGTGGCGGTGGTCGCCGCGGCCACTTTGCTGCAGCGGTCGATCAAATGGATTGAAGACCGCCGCGAGCATTTCACCAATGCGGCGCAGGAGCGCGATCAGTACTGGTCGATCGAGATCGCCACCGACGACGATGGCCGCGTGCGTGGCGTGCGAGGTCATCTCACGCACGATCTCGGCGCTTACGCGCTTCAGGACGTGAATCTGCCGTACAATTCCGCCAGCACGCTGACTGGCCCCTATATGATTCCCGCGCTGGCAATGGATGTGGTCGTGACCCACACCAATAAGGCGCCGGTCTCCTCGGTGCGCGGGGCTGGTTATCCGCAGGCCGCTTTCGCCATGGAGCGGTTGCTCGATCGCGTGGCACGGACGCTTGATCTCGATCGTGCCGAACTGCGCCGCCGCAATCTTATTCCCGCGGACAAGATGCCCTACGTCAAGCCGCTCAAGACGCGCGCCGGCGAGCAGGTCCAATATGACAGCGGCGATTATCCGGGATGTCAGTCTCAGATTTTGAGCGCGACGACCTGGGACGACTTCCCAAGCCGCCAGGCCCAGGCGCGCAGGCAAGGGCGCTACCTGGGAATGGGCATCGCCCACGGCGTCAAAGGCACCGGCCGCGGTCCGTTCGAGTTCGGCGCGGTGCGGGTTTCGCCGACCGGCCGCATCACGGTGTCCACCGGAGCCGCGGCGATGGGGCAGGGGCTTGCGACGGCGCTGGCGCAAATCTGCGCCCAGTCATTCGGCGTGCGCCCGCAGGATGTCACCGTCGTTTCCGGGGATACCGCGGCGGCGCCGCTCGGTCTTGGGGGCTTTTCGAGCCGGCAGACCGTCACCGCCGGATCGTCGGTCCGTGTCGCCGCCGACGCCGTCGTCGCCAAGGCGCGCAAGCTCGCCAGTCATGTGCTTGAAGCGGCGGAAGAGGACCTCGAAGTCGCCGACGGCGCGGTGCGCGTCGTTGGCGCACCGCAGCTTGCGGTCAAGCTTGGCGAACTGTCGCGCATGCTTAAGGGCGCGCCCGGTTATGGATTTCCGCCCGGCATCGACCCCGGTCTCGAGGCGAGCGCCATGTTTCGCGTCGATAAACTGGCCTACGCGAATGCCTGCCACGTCGTTGAGGTGGAGGTCGACGTCGAAACCGGCGCCGTGATCATTTTGCGTTACGCCGCGATCCAGGATTCGGGCCGCCGCGTCAACCCGATGATCGTCGAGGGCCAGATTCACGGCGGCATCGCGCACGGCATCGGCAATGCTCTGTTCGAATGGATGGGCTACGACTCGGCCGGGCAGCCCGTCACCACCACGTTTGCCGATTACCTGTTGCCGACGGCAACCGAAGTGCCGGTTTTTGAGACGCTCTACAAGGAAACGCCGTCACCGCATAACCCGCTCGGCGTCAAAGGGATCGGCGAGCTTGGCACCATCCCGGCCGCCGCCGCGGTGATCTCCGCGATTGAAGACGCGCTGTCGCCCTTCAATGTGCGCATTTCGCAAATGCCGATCATGCCTCACGAACTTCTTGCGCTGATTGCCGCAGGTGCGGCGCGGTAGGATTTTTGACGTGCCGTTGCAGAGGGCGCAAAGTGTCGACGAGCCGGAGAGAAATGGAGACCCCAATGACCCGCCTGAAATCCGCAGCCCGCCTCCTGTTCTGGACGGCGCTCGCATGCGCCGCAGGCCTTCCGGCGCAGGCCCAGACTTTTCCCGATCGGCCGGTGCACCTGATCATCCCCTATGGGCCGGGCGGCATTGTCGATTTTGCCGGTCGCGTCCTGGCCCAGAAGCTCGCCGTCGCGCTCAACCAGACAGTGGTGCCGGAAAATAAGCCGGGCGCCGGCGGCATCGTCGGCGTGGATTTCGTCGCCCATTCCAATCCTGACGGCTACAATCTCGTCATCATCGACCCGGCCGTCGTGATCAATCCGACGCTGCAGAAGTCCCTGCCCTATGACATTTTCAAAGATCTGGTGACGATCTCGCGCGTGAGTTCCTCGCCGGAGGTGCTGGTGGTCTCGTTGCAACTCGGCGTGAAGACCTATCCGGAGCTTGTCGCCTACGGCAAAGCCAATCCCGGCAAGCTGAATTATGCCTCGGCGGGCGTCGGCACCACCCCGCATCTCGCCGCCGAGATGTGGGAATTGGGCACCGGCATCAAGGCCGTCCACGTACCGTACAAGGGCATCGGCGGTTCGTTCACCGATATAATGAGCAACAAGGTGCAGATGGCTTTCTCCAGCATCCCCGGCGCGCTGCCGTTCACCGGCGACGGACGCATCCTGGCGCTGGCGACGACCGGCAGCAAACGTTCGGCGATTTATCCCGATCTACCGACCATGGCCGAATCCGGTCTGCCCGGATTTGACGTCGACGTCTGGCTCACGCTTTACGGTAAGGCCGGCACGCCTCCGGCCGTGCTGGAGAAGCTCAACAGCGCCGTCGCGCAGGCGTTGCAGGACAACGAGCTCAAGGCCTCATTTGCGAAATTCGGCCTTACGCCGGTGCCGACAAGCCTGGAACAGAGCGCCGCCTTCACCAAGTCGGAATACGAGAAATGGAAGAAGGTCATCGAAGACGGCCACATCACGCTCGATTGAGATGACCGGCGCCACTCCCTGGCCGACAGAATTGCGGCTGCACAAGGATCGCAAGACGTTGACCGTCGCGTTCGACAGCGGCGAAAGTTTTGATCTTGCCGCGGAATATCTGCGCGTGCGCAGCCCGAGCGCCGAGGTGCAGGGCCATTCGCCGAGCGAGCGGCGGGTCGTTGCCGGCAAGCGCGACGTGCAAATTTTGGAGTTGCATCCGATCGGAAATTACGCCGTGCGGCTCGCTTTCGACGACATGCACTCGACCGGCATATTCAGTTGGGACTACCTGTTCGAGCTCGGCAGCCGCCGCCAGGATTATTGGCGCCAATATCTAGACGAGCTGGCGGAAAAAGAGCTCTCGCGCGATCCGCGCCGGTAGAATTCCGCACCGCGGCAAATTCGGGATCACCGCGCGCGTTCCGTCACGTCAACGAAAGGTCAACCTCGGTCCGGCATGATCGCGACAGTGTCGGGGTGGGGTGAATGATGGGACGCCTTCCGACATCAGATCGGCCTCGGT